>NZ_VXCS01000099.1:0-430 GCF_052850545.1 Pseudoalteromonas sp. 1181_04 | reverse complement strand
GCAACAGCTTGAACAGCCAAATCTATATCAAGAACAAAGCTTTATAGAGCGCGTCAGTTTATTGCTCACTCATGAAATTGATACGCGTGAGCAAAGAAAAATCGACCGGCTAGTGCGACACGCTAAATTCCGCTTACCGGCTCAGTTAAATCAACTGATTTACTCACCGGCACGTAATATAGAAAAAGCACAGATACGTAACTTAAGCCAAAATAGCTGGCTGAACTTACACCAAAATATCTTAATCACCGGCGCAACGGGCTGTGGAAAAACCTACCTCGCATGTGCCTTAGGGCATGAGCACTGCCTACAAGGAAAAAGTGTTTACTATATTCGATTGAAGGAACTACTTGAAAGCCTGTTTCTAGCCCAAGCAGATGGTAGTTACCGAAAATTACTGGCGAAGTTAATAAAGTATGATCTACTGATT
>NZ_VXCS01000098.1:0-435 GCF_052850545.1 Pseudoalteromonas sp. 1181_04 | reverse complement strand
CCTTATGTTGAACTGGTCATAAATATACTGAGCAATATCTTCCCCCATTAATCTGCCTCCTTCTGAAGAACTTGCTGACTGTTTTATATAATCTGACAGTGTGTTTAGTTGTTGTGAGGTTAATTTAGCTGGACGACCTTTAATCGGTTTGTTGTTCAAGCCAGCAACACCATTGTTAAGGTAGTTTGAAACCCATTTATTGACACTGCCGCGCGCTGTATTTAGCCGCTTAGCAATATTCGTTCTGTTTTTCACCCTCAAAGAATAATGAAACAGCAAGCAGGCGTATGCGCTTTCTTGCATTAGGCTCTTTACGTGATAAAGCTAAAAGTTGCTTGGATTTTTCTAAGTTCAATTTAGTAAAAGTAGATAAGTATCAGTGTGCTAATTAGATCACATAATTTAGCAGATTGGTATAATTTGGCAGATTGGTAT
>NZ_VXCS01000097.1:0-442 GCF_052850545.1 Pseudoalteromonas sp. 1181_04 | reverse complement strand
CTGCAGAGCCACAGCGGGGGCTATGGTTGGAGTATATGATAGGGTATTCCCAGGAAAAGTCGCGGTTGAATGGTTAGATAAGTCAGAAAATAGAATTTACTTTGGTGAAGTTGCAATAGACAAAAAAGGTTACAAATTAGCTAAATCTCTCCCTTATTTTACTTTATCGACAGGTGAGGTATTTAAGGAAATAAAACCATATTTAATAGTCGGTATGGGTGAATCAGGTGAGATAAAGGTTTGGGTTTCGAATACGCCATCCGCTGGATTTACTGGCCGTGTATTACACGAACTAGCCTCAGGGCAAGCACAGTGGCGTGAGAATAAGTAGTAAAGCCACGACCCTAAGCTTATGTTCTATAAAGTATTCGCAGAGGTAGCCCGTAGCTCATGACCCAGAAGAAGACGCTGAATTCACCACTAAAAACCAACAACGTGAGCT
>NZ_VXCS01000096.1:0-482 GCF_052850545.1 Pseudoalteromonas sp. 1181_04 | reverse complement strand
CCGGATGGCAGTTATACAGTAACCGCCAGTATTACCGATGCGGCAGGCAATACCGGCAGTGACACCGGCACTGGCAGTGTGGATACCTTAGATCCGTTGATCAGTATCAATAGCCTCGGAGCCATTAATGATGATACGCCGACACTCAGTGGCACCTCGTCAGAGCCACAAGGGACAGTGATAACCCTCACCGTTACCGACAGCGGTGGAACGGTTACCGCACTCAGTGCAACGGTTAATGCCAGTGGTGAGTGGGCGGTCACCTCGCCAGTCCTCGGTGATGATGATTACACGGTGGTTGCGAGTGTCAGTGATGCAGCGGGCAACAGCAACAGTGCCACCGATACTTTTACACTTAACACCTTAGCCCCGAGTATTACCATCAACGCGATAGGTGAAACCAACGACACTACACCGACCATTAACGGCACCAGTGATGCGCCAGATGGCAGTGTTGTCACGGTAGTGATAAATGATGGAAT
>NZ_VXCS01000095.1:0-516 GCF_052850545.1 Pseudoalteromonas sp. 1181_04 | reverse complement strand
ACGGATGGCAGTTATACAGTAACCGCCAGTATTACCGATGCGGCAGGCAATACCGGCAGTGACACCGGCACTGGCAGTGTGGATACCTTAGATCCGTTGATCAGTATCAATAGCCTCGGTGCCATTAATGATGATACGCCGACACTCAGTGGCACCTCGTCAGAGCCAGCAGGAACTATTATAAATCTTGTTGTGACCGATAGTGTCGGGACCAGTACCACGCTTAGTGCAACGGTTAATACCAATGGTGAGTGGGCGGTCACCTCGCCAGTCCTCGGCGATGATGATTACACGGTGGTTGCGAGTGTCAGTGATGCAGCGGGCAACAGCAACAGTGCCACTGATACCTTTACACTTAACACCTTAGCGCCGAGTATTACCATCAACGCGATAGGTGAAACCAACGACACTACACCGACCATTAACGGCAGCAGTGATGCGCCAGATGGCAGTGTTGTCACTGTAGTGATAAATGATGGAATAAACCCCGCAGAGACAGTTCAAACCACCGTAACT
>NZ_VXCS01000094.1:0-559 GCF_052850545.1 Pseudoalteromonas sp. 1181_04 | reverse complement strand
GATGATAGTGTAGCATTTGCTATGTGAAAGTAGGACATTGCCAGGCTCCAAATTGAGAAACCCGTTACAGCGATGTGACGGGTTTTTTGTTGTCTGGAATAAAATGAAAACACCAAGCCAAGACCCCATGGTGAACTCAGTAGTGGCCGCTCTTGCATATCCTGTGCTTCACGGCATTCGTATTCCTATACACAGCTCGAAGGCGAGCCCCGTACAAGGCCGCCCCGACACAAAGATAGTGTCGCATTTGCTATGTGACTCTCTACCGCTGTGGGCACTACGACATCGCCAAGCTCTAAATTGAGAAAGCCCGACTAGAAATAGTCGGGCTTTTTTACGTCTGGAATAAAGTAAAAAGGAGGTTCGAGGTGAAAGGTAATAGGTTAAAGGAAAAGAATAAGAGCCTAAAGCCTACTCTATACATTTGCTATGTGGCTCTCTACCGCTGTGGGCACCACGACATCGCCAAGCTCCAAATTGAGCAAGCCCGACTAGCAATAGTCGGGCTTTTTTACGTCTGCAGGAAAGCTATTGGCTTCGAGCCGTCAGTGTTAACCTT
>NZ_VXCS01000092.1:0-580 GCF_052850545.1 Pseudoalteromonas sp. 1181_04 | reverse complement strand
GAGCCAGTATCTTGGCGCGACCGAGTTGACCAAAAGTGCACAATATCACACGCATGCAGTGCTGGTTGGCAAAGGGCATAAGTTATTAAAAAGAGATAAAAAACGTGGTTATAAGGAGCCTTGGCTACTCGTTTCTTCACTTCCAAAAAGGCACCACTTTCTCGAAAAAGTGCTCAAATTATATGGTATGAGAATGCAGATAGAAGCAGGATTTCGAGATCAAAAAAGTGTTAGGTTCGGCTTAGGCTCAGATCTGCACAGGACAAACAAACTCTATCGATTAGACATACTGTTACTGCTTGCTACACTGGCTCATTGGTTCTCAATGATGCTGGGCGCAGTGATAGACAAAGCAGGAAAGACAGGCTCTTTTCAAGCTAACTCAACCAAAAGGAGGCGAGTAGTGTCATGGGCATTTGTTGGATTGCGATACGTCAAAAAACAGTCCATTAAATTGCGACGGCGAGATTATTTGGAAGGACTAGCCTATTTCGTACAGGTAGTAGTGCAAATCGATTGGAAAAATATGGATGTGAGTGATGTAATTGAAACTTAATAATTATTTTTGGGGATCCCTTAG
>NZ_VXCS01000091.1:0-612 GCF_052850545.1 Pseudoalteromonas sp. 1181_04 | reverse complement strand
GCTATTTATACCCCGTAAAAGCGTTATCAACAGTCTTTAGAGGAAAAATGCTGGCGGCGCTCAATGAATGCGATAGTTCATTCGCGAAGATAAACACGCCAACCAAATGGTGCGTGTATAGTAAAGCCTGTTTAACGTACAGTGAAAAGCTAGTTAGTTACCTTGCTCGTTATACCCGAAAAGGCGTGATGTCAGAATCACGTTTGGTGACAGCGAATGAACAATCTGTGAGTTTTAAATACCGAGATTATGCAGATAACAACCGCGATAAAGTAATGACACTGAGCTGTGATGAATTTTTACGGCGCTACTTACAGCATGTACTGCCCAAAGGGTTTATGCGTATTCGCCACTATGGATTTTTAGCCAATGCATGTCGCAAGCGAAAGTTAGCGCTGATAAGGGCTCACGCGCGACACACATATAAACTGGTGAAACCAAAGGCAGAAAAAGAACCATTGATACCGCAATGGCCTTGCCAGCGGTGTAAGGTTGGCATATTACGATTTATTGGAGTGATAACCTCAGATATTGCGACGAATGAAATAGTTCGAACGAGTTAGCGGCCTAGCTTGCTGCATCAAATCAACTAGTTAACCTGCTTAACTGTTC
>NZ_VXCS01000090.1:0-627 GCF_052850545.1 Pseudoalteromonas sp. 1181_04 | reverse complement strand
AACTTTAAAGCCCGCATCCGTCACAATGACAGGGCGGCAATCACTCGGCAAGATCAGTTTGAGCATCTTTAAGAACCGTTTTTGTACTTTTGGGCAATGATATTGAAAGCTGAATGCACTTTCCTGATACAGGGTTAAAGAGCGACCTTCACTAACAATGCTGGCACGCAGAATACAGTATTTGGTTTGTGTATCTGCATGACTCCAATCAACCAAAATGACGGGATGCTTTTCAGTGACCACAAAACGGCTTAAGTGAACATAAACCGTTGTTGATTCACGTAAAAGCTCGTGGTTACTGAGCAGTCGATCAATACGTTTAATATCATGTTTTTCAGTTGTTTTTGAATTCAAATTGCGGCCGATAGACGTCAAGGTACATTGCTGGCAGTGCAATAGAGATTTAACGGCAGCGACTAAAGTATTAAATCTGGCTTTATGAATTGAGTTAGGGGTGACAGCGCGGAGCATATTGTGCAAAATAGTAAAAGCATTCATGGTGTTTAGCTCTGTTGTTTTTAAGCGATTCATAAGATCACAAAACACCATGAATGTTCCCTCGCTTCCCACATTTTTTAATACTATTAGTTCATTGATATATAAAGGCTAATTCTGGGGATACTTTAG
>NZ_VXCS01000009.1:0-190779 GCF_052850545.1 Pseudoalteromonas sp. 1181_04 | reverse complement strand
CCACGAATGATTTACACCATTGTTAGAGTTAACCACTGTAGGCGCTGAGCTTGCTGGCGCGTGGGTTTGTAGGTTGGGCTTAAGCCCAAATGATGGTTCTTACTGCTAGCTTTGTCGGGATAAATCCGCGACCTACATTAAAAACCTTATTCAAGGTTTTGTCGCGCTGGCGACGGCAGCCAAAGAGGGGCTGCCGCTGACCCCTCTCTGGACTCTCCCAGCGCCACCCGAGCATCACGCTTAATCCTTCAAACCACAATAGATGTGAACGTAAACGGCGAAGATAGGCCATCCATGGCCTAGTTTCGCCTTATCGCGCATCCATGCGAGACATTACTCATCAATTGCTTATTTTCAGGGCGTAATGACGGGGGGAGGGTGTTAAACGTAAGATTGGTATTTGGTCTTGGCAATATGCAAGACCTAGCCCCACGGTTTCCAGTCATAGAAAAGCACACTGCCTTTATGCACCTAATTAAGAATTACATTGTTTTGAGTGTTTTTTAACTAATTGATAATATTTAATAAGTGGATATAAGAAGATTAAAGCAACAAAAAATATGATGTTAGAAAATAACAACATTTCACTTCTAGTATAACCTCCAGCAGTAAACTCATAATAAAGCGCCAAAAGAACAGCTGTTATTTGAGCGTATATAATGAGTAACCAAATGATATGATGTAAAATATAACGTTTATATATAATACCTAAACATGCGCCGATAGTAAGAGTATCAAACGTAAATGTAAGACAACTCAGCCATGCTGGCTGAATTTTTTGCAAGCTTATATTGAAAAAGGAGTTATAGATGTCATAGCCTGTGGTAAGTAAAAGTAATAGGAGAAACAAGTACCAAAATATATTGCTTTTCATAGTATCAATACCAATAACCATAAGGTATATCGTTCGGATTTTTTGGTAGCTTTAACCAACCTTCACTGTCATCTATGTATCGTTTAGTAAAGTTTCTTCTTATCGCACCTGCTGGCGCAAGGTTTGCTAGTATTTTTAATAAATTGGTAGATTCATTTGAGCTGCGGCCATAAGTTTGAATCGTAAGTTTTATGGTAGGGTAAACTCTAGTATATGCTTCATTTGCATCTTTATGATTACCGATGAACTGGCGATATACGAAATGGCCTACTGAAGCGATTCTACCGGCAATACCTACTTTTTTCACAACACTCATTTCTTTTGATGAGCTCATAACTTTCCTTGTTCCTTTTTTGACCTATGCTGAAGTTCGATATTCTCACTTTTTTTTTGTAATGTAAACGAACAATTTTTTAAGGCTATGGGGCTTTCTGTTTATAAGCAGTTAACGCAAACGCGAAGATAGTCCAGACTTTCACGCTCCCCAGTTCGGCCATCCATGGCCTCTAGTTCAAAGCTGCGCTTTTCACCCATGGCAAGTCACGGTTTTCATTTCATTGCCTACATGGATGTAGGTACTTAGGATTTGTCGGGAACAAAATCCTGCCATGAAATGCATTACTCATCAATTGCTTATTCTCAGGGCGTGATGACGGGGGAGGGTGTTAAACTTGAGATTGGTGTTTAGTCTTGGCAAGAAACAAGATCTGATTCTCTGCATTTGCATCTTATTTTGTTATAAACACTTAATTTATTGGGTAAAATATGATTAGATAGATTCAAAATATTGTAGGGAAGCTGAATTGTGGCAAAAGTCGAAGTTGATACTAAAGGAATTAAAAATCGTTTAAAATCATATAAATCATTTAAGGCAATTTCTGAATATATCTGGAATGGCTTTGATGCTGGCGCAAGTCAGATATTAGTAGACTTTTCTTTTGATGAAGACGTTGGCAATATTAATTCTTTAAGTATTTCTGATAATGGTTCAGGTATCGATTTTTCTTTGTTAAAAGATAAGTTTAAACCAGTCTTAAAGTCAGAAAAAAAAGATCTACTGAGCTCGAACAGTTCATCTCTACTTCATGGTAAGAATGGTTTAGGGCGTTTAACATTTTATCATTTTTCTGCTAATGCTATTTGGACTACAACATATAAAAAAGGTAATACTTACCAAGAGTATTCCATTAAAGTCGATAGTGATACTCTAGACGATTATAATGAATCCTCACCAATAAACTCTCCAAGCTCTACAAGTAAAACCGTAGTTACATTTCACGGATTTGATGCGAAATTTTCTAAACTGTACTTCGAATCACATGTCATAAAATTTTTAAAGAAAGAGTTTTGCTGGTTTTTGGAACTAAATAACAGTTTAGGATTTAGCATAATAATAAATGGCGTTCCTCTAGATTATGATGCCTTAGTTGGAGAACGTGATTTTAAAGAAATATGCATTTCAGATTATAAATTTAATATTAATTACATTCGTTGGAAATCAGCCCCTAATAACCAACCATCTAGGTATGTTTTTACATCATCTACTGGTTTAACTAAGCATTTCCAAACAACTAAATTCAATCGAAAGGGTGACAGTTTCCATCACTCATTAACAATCCAAAGTGATTACTTTGATAACTTTATCGTTGGTAAGCAGAATGGGACTCAAGATCATTTTAATACGTCAGCCACTGATGAAGAGTTCAAAGAATTAATAAGAGAGTTAGACAGTTTTGTTAGAGGAAAAAGAACACCTCTACTGCATCAATTTGCTAAAGAACTTGTAGAAGATTATGAAAAGAATGGTATTTTCCCTACTTTCAACTCAAGTGACAAGTATCAAGTGTTAAAAGCTCAGGATCTTAAATCAACTGTTCAGTCTTTATATGAGATTGAACCCGCAATATTTAAGGAACTAAATAAAACTCAAAAGAAAACTTTTGTAGGATTCCTTAATTTAATATTAGACGGTGGTGAACTTGAGAATCTCTTTAAGATTCTGGAGAGTGTTATTGATATAGACTCTGCTCAAAGAGAGCAATTTGCTAAACAATTAAATGTTACTAAATTAGGCAACATTATTGAGTCAATAGATTTAATTGTTGATAGAAAAAGATCTGTTGAAGATTTAAATAAACTTGTTTTTGATAATTCGTTATATGCTAAAGAAGTTCCTCATTTACAAAATAAAATGGAAAAGTGTTATTGGCTACTTGGAGAACACTTGAGATTAGTCACAGCAGCTGAACCAAAGTTTCAAGAAGCACTAGATAGATACTCTTATTTATTAAGAGGTGAGAAGCCTGAAGAAACTTCTAAAGAGCTAGTCGAAGGTGAGCATAAATTAAAAGAAATGGATTTATTCTTAACTACTAGAACTATTTATAATGACAAAATAGAAAATATAGTGGTTGAATTAAAGCACCCTACTAATGTGAAGCTTGGAAAAAAAGAAATAGACCAAGTTTTTAATTATTACCACCAAATTAAATCTACAGATGGGTTTAATACTAATCAAGAGAGCTGGAAATTCTATTTAATAGGAAATAGATATGATGGTAGTGAATTCATTGAAGAGCAAATAGATAATTTAAAACATTTTGGAGAAAAGTACCTAGCATATAGAGGTAAGTACGATGTTTATGTTGTTCTTTGGGAGGAGTTATTTACAGACTTTGAGATTAAGCACAACTTCCTTTTAGATAAGCTATCCATCCAACGTGATAACTTAATTGAAGATGAAGAATTATTATTAGCTGACGATTTTGCCAATGTAGAAAGAAGTTCTGACCAAGCTTCTGAGGTTACGCTAGATAAAATGACGTAATTAGAATACCAGTAGGCTCACCGATTAGGACTAAAGGGGTTCAGACATCAAAGGTCTAGATTTATAGTTTACTACTCATTGAGTGAATTACTATGTCTAGGCCGCTGCGAATAGAGTATGAAAATGCGTTTTATCATGTAATGAATCGTGGAAGAGGGCGCGAAAAGATCTTTTTAAATGATAACGACTTTGAGTATTTTTTACATTCCATTGAGCAAGCCTTCGCTTTAATATTGAAGTGCATTCATATTGTTTAATGACCAATAATTACCACCTGCTAATCAAAACCCCAGATGCAAATTTAGGCCGAGCCATGAAGCATATTAATGGCCTTTAAACCAAGTGGGGTCTAAACCAAGTGGGGTCACCCATTAGAAAGTTCCGGTCAAGCAGGCAGCTGTGCTTTCTTGATCTTTTTATTCAAAAACCAAGTGTTGTTACTTTTTTAACTCACTTTAAATATGACTACACATCCAGTAATGACGCCGATTGGTGCGAATATTCACCATGGTTTGGGTAAAGAAAGCTATATGAATTTTAGGCAGTTAAGCTTATTGATAATTAAGGCCCTTGGCTTTCGCCTCGGTCTCACCGTTTAGTTCCAATATCAGTCCGGAATTAATGAATCGAGGAAAAGGGCGCGAAAATACCTTTTTGAGTGATGGTCTTGGGGATCCGCCAGCTCTGAAGAAACCCCAAACCAAAAATCCTAACTAAAAAGTTAGGATTTTTGAACGTATTTACTGTTATTTATTCCTCAGCGCGTGCCGTGTCTTTATAACTTGGCATTGCTTTTAATGTATCTTTTGTTGGATTACCTTTATAAAACAACCAAGGGTAATAAAATTCACGCAATTGCTGGTGAAAATCACGAATTTGCTGCTCATATTTATACGCAGCGGGTGCATCCGTTTCAGCGATACTCGTTAAGCTGCGCTGTAATAATAACGGCGGCGATAACCATGACACCAAGCCCGCTAGCTGATATTTTTGTTTTGCAGCATCGCGATACGCTTTAGACAGCTCTGCCGCTTTAACATCACCCATTTGCTGAAATGCATAATACCATTTCCATTCAAACTCGCTGCTCATATCGGTGTATGGTGTAAACTCTGGGTACTCTTTTGCAAATGCGTTCAGGGTTGTTGATTTGGGTATATCCCATGCACCGTTTACTGCTTCTCGTTGAGCAAGTACGATATCGCCGCCTTTTGGTGCATGCACGGCTTTATTAATAGCAAGGTCGCCTAAAATAGGAATAATAAACGCAAATAAAACCCATAAACCAATTAAGCTCGAAGCAACACGCGGCGCACTGGTTGCGTTTTTACCCCACCACACACTTAGGGCCGTCCAAAATCCTAGGTAAATAATACATAATAACGTGACATAGCCCACTTCAAATAGGCTTGTACCTGCTAAAAATGCGCCAATCAAAAACGGTAGCATTAAGCATAATACACATGCTACGAACCGAACGGTGATACGTGCCCCCCATAATGCAAAGTAAGATTTGGCAGTGGTTACCAATAAATCATGCCTGCCACTTGTACGTTCGTTGGCGAATAAATCATGAAAAAGTAAAATAATTACCAGCGGGGCCAATGCACTAATCACAAACACAAAGTCTATTTTTCCAGCCTGGGCTAACTCTGTATTTTGTGTATCGCTTTCGTATATTTGCCCCTCTAGAGCAAGTAAGTTAATACGATGCTTCCATGGGAAAATATCACGCTCACCTAAGGCTGCAAAGGCAAGATCAGATGGCTGAGAATACGTTAAATGAAAGCTATAATAAGCCATCATTCCCAAATCGTCGTACTTTTGCTGCACCTTTATACGATCTGCTTTATCCGCTGTGTTTAAGCGTTCAAGAGTCTGTTGCTGATCTTGAATTTCGCTTAAACCGCTATTAATGGCAAATCCCGATAACACAAAGCTACAAACAAGTAAGACGAGTAAATATTTTTGGCGCAGTAAAAAACGCCATTCACGTACAAGTTGTGTCATTAAATACATCATATCAACCGTTTTCCTACAAATTTAATTCCGCCAACCAGTACTACAATCCACAGTATTAGCTGTAAAAACGCTGCCATACTGCGTTTTGCACGCACAGTTGCGCTATCCACTGTAAAAGAAAAGTTGTTAAGTAACGTCCAGTTTTCTGCGCTAACACGTGCTCTATTAGATGCGTCGGCACTGGCATTTCGGTTCATATCATCTTTATAATCAAGCTCTTCAGTGTGAATTTTATTAAGCCCTTGAACAAAATCGTAGCGCAGCTGTTCTGTTTCACGTAAAAAACGATGGTGCGTTTCAATACTTGTACCAACCACTGTCATCGACAACGTTCTTATTGCCACCATTGGCGATAGCCAACCAAACCAACGAGAGACCTGTGTTTGCTCAAGCTCTGCTTGCATTCGCTGCTCAGCAAACTGATTGAGCACTTGTGCTTGTTTTGCCTCAGATTCACTGGCAAGTAATCCTCTTAAATTGACTGGCAACTCCTCCATGCTTTGTACATTGTATTTTTTAAGCAGTGATTGTTTAAATTGCTTAAATGCAGGATCGTTTGAGTTATGACCATCGCCTTGCTTTCTAAGCTCAGCTTTTACTTCAAAATCAGTTTCTATTTTACCTGCTGAAGGGACTGCGGTTGATGCACTGGTACTCGCAACACGCGGCATGACAATACATAATAAAATCCAAGCAAACGCCAGTGCTGTAAAGCTCCCGCTGTTTTTACTAAATACGCACGATGCCAGTAAAATAACTAATACCCACACCATTAAATATAACGCGTAGCCCACTACAAAACTTGCAACAGCCACTATGTTCTCACCGCTAGCGAGTGTAAAAACAGCAGATACTGCAAGTGGAGTGATAATTAATCCTACTACAGAGAGTAACGCCAAGCCTTTACCTGCGATCAGCGTACTACCTGCAGTCCCTTGCGCTAATAAGTAAGTTAACGTTTGTGATTCGCGCTCTCGGCTTATAGAGCTATAGCCAATTAAAATTAGCAATAAAGGGGCTAGTGTTTGCACTATAAATGCAGGTGTTAAACTACCTAATTTAGTTAATGCAGTTCCTTGGCGCTGATCGGCAAACATTGCGCTATTTTGCCTATGACCCTCTAAAAATATTGAATTACCTGTATAAGCATCAATACCTGGGTCGAGCGTGCTCAATAGAGAAGGTGTTCTAAATGCATAATGGCCATAATGTACCATTCTGTGAGGGTGACGATCGGGCTGATCAACAAAACGTTG
The DNA here is from genome assembly GCF_052850545.1 of Pseudoalteromonas sp. 1181_04. Classification (NCBI taxonomy): domain Bacteria; kingdom Pseudomonadati; phylum Pseudomonadota; class Gammaproteobacteria; order Alteromonadales; family Pseudoalteromonadaceae; genus Pseudoalteromonas; species Pseudoalteromonas sp. 1181_04. The sequence continues at coordinate 183,800 of NZ_VXCS01000009.1, read as the reverse complement.
CTCTGCTGTTGTTTGTAACTCATGACGAGTGTGACTTAATTCGTGCATCGTAATCGCTGTCACTATCACCGATGAAAGCGTAAGTAACAAACCAATCGCTAATACACTCATAGCAAGCTTTGAGCGAAGCCAATATCGCCATTCATCCTTGGCTACAATAACAACCTTTGAAAAATTATTAATACTCATTAAGCGCCTCTTTGGGCAAATGCTGCGTGAACTTGCTCAGTCTCAATGCGTGCGCCTTTTGGAGCCTCAAATTCACCCACCAGCTCGCCGGCTCTTAGTAAACCAATACGATTAGCCACTTGGCAGGCACCGTATACATCGTGAGTAACCATTAAAATAGTTGCCCCAGTTAACGCAAGTTCACGTACAAGTTGATTAAATTCATCAATAGCAACGGGATCTAGGCCTGAAGTAGGCTCATCAAGTAAAAATATGGGTGCTTCACGTAATATTGCGAGTGCAATAGCGGTTTTTTGCCTCATGCCTTTTGAGTATGTTTGCATAGGGCGCTCCCATGCAGCTGGTTGCAATGCTACACGGTCAAACGCAGTATTTATTTGCTCCTCATTTTTTTTAATATCAGCGAGCGATAAAAAATATTCAACGTTTTCACGCGCGGTTAAATGAGGATAGAGTGTAGCTGACTCTGGTAAATATGCTGTTTTACTTCTTACAAAATCAAGCGCTTGGGTTACTTCTTTACCAGCAACCTTTACAGAGCCTTGAGTAGGTTTATTAAAGCCAAGTAAGGTTTTTAAGGTGGTCGATTTACCGGCCCCGTTACCGCCAAGTAACGCATAAATTTCACCGCAGCCAACTCTAAAGTTTAAGTTTTTTAAAATAGAATTATGTTTAATATCAAAGCTTAATGAACTGACTTCTATAATTGCTTCGTTTTTATTCGTTGCTAATTGACTATGCTGAGATTTTATTGGAGATGCTTGTTTTTCTGAAAATGATATTGTCACATTTGAACTCTATTAACAGTGAATTTTGTATGATGATATAATAAATTTACGATTAAATGCAATGGTATAACATTGTGATTTGGTGAATATTTACTAAAGTAAAATATATGAATTAGTAAATATTGAATAATTGAAAGGTTTGCAACACTACATGTCTGAAGAGCTAAAAATCTGAATAGTTACCTAATTTAATATCTTGAAAATTATCTAACCAAAACAAATTTTCACGAAAATCATCTTCTGTTGTAAACATACCATTTATATAAAATAATCTTAGTTGATCAATTTGTTTGGTACAGTACCTATCTAGAGGTTGATAACTTGCAGAAGCATAATTAGTGAGAATGAAAGCAAATACTATTAGTTATTTAGTCATTTGATTGCTCCTTCTAAGGGGTTACAGTCTTTATCTGCTGCATAATGAAAATCGTCATCCCAAGCAATATAGTCACTAATTTTATTTTGGCTTTTACGGTTTGCGTAGGCTCTGTCTATTGTATTGAAGTACATAAGTTTTGGGTTTCTAAAGTGTGGGTGCTTAGTTTGAAGTTGTCTTGTACACATACTAATATTTATAAAATCTAAAATAATCTGTTTACCAATATCAGTATCTAAACTTGGGATACGGCCTTGCTCAATATCAATAACCAGTTGCAATGTCGAAGCAGCACCTAAACTGAAGGTGATGAGCTGTGGGGAATCAAATTTTTCATACACATAGCGCTCATAATCATCACGGATACCGTTGTCATTTTGATCAACTCCGTCCAACGTTTTATAGTCGTCAATGTGTTCAGGCGGTAGCTCTGGGGTAAGGTAAAATAAATCTTTAATGCGTTGCCAACTACTGTGGGGCTTAGGTTTGTTATTCTCATTCCAGTAGCGGGCAAGGTAGTAGTCGGCTCCGTGTTTTACAAGGTTGCCACCTTGATACACTTTGTTTGCTTGCCATTTTTCTATCACAGTATTTTGCAGCCAAATCCAACCATCCCAATGGGGTTGGTTTTCTATCGGTTCAATGCTTTTAACCCAAAAAGCGGCAATAAATAAGCTGTTGTTGTGAGTCACAACATCGCCGGCTACATAAATTGAGCTGGCATTCCATTGTGGGTGGTTTGGTTGAATATCGGCTAAATCTGTATTTTTAGATTGTGAGTTAAGCTTAAAAATATTTGTCGCGTAAGCATACGAACAAAAAAGTAACCAAGCAATAATGATGAGTTTAGTCATTGCAAATTCCTTTTGATGAAGTTCCATTACTTTTTTAATTAAGTTCACTTTTTAGGTAAATGCAAGGTGAGAGGATTAAATATTTAAAAGTAATTACTGAATTTGTAGATGTGGATTAATCGGCTAATGAATTTAATATTAGTGTTAAAATCAGCTTTTGTAGGCGCCAAGCTTGCTGGCGCGTGTGGATTTGTAGCTTGGGCTTTAGCCTGAGAACTTAATATAGCTATGAGGCGACGAATAAGGCATTGGCTAACAGTTTTACTCGCTAACTTGGTGATCCAAATCAGGGCGGAGGGTTTCAAACTGAACAGCAACAGGTACATCACTACCTATCAGGGGGAAACAGTCGTAATTACCAGCTTGTGACCCTGTTTGGTTCTTTCTATTTAATCACTAGAAAAATATTACATTAAGTTTTGAAATAGGTTACCGAGCACCGTCGCCGTTTACAGTAATCAAAAAAACTGGATTAATTAAGGCGTAATATTCAGCGCAACTGCTGCACTTATATCGCGACAATGTTCCGTTTCTATGTGTATGGCTATCTGAGGTAATATTTGATTATTTACCGTGCGCACCGTGTGCATCAGGTTCTTTGGTAGTGTAATCAGTACAGTGTTTTCATCATATTTACCGGGGCTAAGCATGAACTCCTTTTTAACTTCAATTTCTTCAATCTGTGTCACGTGACGGACAATTCTTTTTCTATTAAAGGAACTATCATCATCGGCGGAAAAAACAAAAAATACCTCAAGAACTTCAATACGAGCAACTAGCCTTTTTATCTTTACGGCTTGCGTAGGTGACACTTTGTATTTGATTTTAATAGTTTTCCCTGGTTTAAAATCTTGGTGATCAACTTTGATTGATATTGGCCCACATCGACTACGATCCAATTCTTTGCGATAGTAAAAATAGGTTTTAGGAACAAAAAACAACCATAAAGCCGTGCATATCCAACCAAAGGTAGATGGAGCCCATAGGCTTGGGATGGCAATCAGGCTTAACAAGATTGAAAACAGTGTTAAGCGAATACGAAACTGAAGCGGTTTAGAATTTCCATGCCCTTCATACACATTTTCCACTTCTGCTGGCTGTTGGGGAGGAAGGCGACGAACTAATTGTGACTCACCTTGCTCATTTTTGGAAAAAAGCTCGTATTCTATTTGGATTGCCCCCGGTGTTTGCGTCGTAAACGTTGGTTTAAAAGGAATTGAAGATTGGTTTGAATAATCAAGTAAATATTTTTTAATAACTTTTTTATCCCAGCCCAGGGGAATATCCGCGTAAGCTATAATATACCAATCTATCGATAATTTATCGCCGTGCCAGGTTATCGGATAGTCATCCATCGCAAACTGAAAGGGGAGGTGATGCTTTCCTGCAGGCAAGGGGGCTTCATCAGTCTGAAGAACTACTTTATATTTCTCGTGTTGTTCAGTTCTGCCGGCGCCATGTAATTTCCAGTAACAGCTAACATAGATTTCGTTAAATAATTTAGGTGAATCTAGCTCGATATCGACATAGCCACTAACGACTTCACCAAGGGTATAGTGCTCTTTTTTAAGTGATAACTGTAATTCCATGGGCAACTGATTAAAGGGAGGGGGGAGATACTCCTGAGATTATCATATATATAACGTATTAAAAAGTAATAGGAAAATGGGTTTGCTAAGTTATTAACGTTGACACTTTTATATGCTTTTGATGAGCGCTGTAAACCTCGATGCTGACACGTTTTTAATAGATAACCATTGTGAGTCACTAGCAAAAAACTTTGCGGGTGAGGTAAATATTTACACTTCCCGTTGGCGAATAACTGGTTTCCTAAACCTAGAGTGGCTAGCAAATTTGTCTTATCAAAAAATGGACCACCGATTAATATTTTTTATCTATTATCTCATCGAACCTTCAAAACATTTGATAGTAGCAAACGCCTGTTAAATTTGTATTTAGCAGGCGTTGTGACTTTTACAGGTCAATCGTATTATTGCTGCGATCTGCATCGGGTAATTTATGCTCAGGATCGAGGTTGGCACGTTTAATTGTTTTAGTAACAGGCAATACCACACTCGGCGTACCTGTGCGCATCCATGTTTCAACTGGAATGCGAATATCTTCATGTGTATTATCACTGTATTGCACACGCAGTGTTGCTGGCATAACTAACTTTTGATTACTTTTAAAGCTAACTTTAGTGCCTTTACCGTGTTTATCATCAATGGCTTCAACACCCGTTATTGCCATATCAAGCTGCCAGTTATTTAAGTACCAACCACGCCACCACCAAGAGAGATCTTCCCCTGCGGCGCTTTCCATAAAGCGGAAAAAATCTGAAGGGCTAGGATGTTTATAAGCCCATGTTGAGATATATTCTTTAAAAGCAGGATCGAATCGCTCTGGCCCTAATATCTCTTCTCGCAGTAACACTAAACCTAGCGCCGATTTAAAATAAGCAATAGAATGGCGGTATTTCTCATCCGTGGCCTCTGCAGGGGCCATTAATGTAGGTGCTTCATTATCGGCTAATACGGATAAGATCTCATCAACCGGGTTACCGCCTTTCGGGGCATATTCTCCGTCACGTTTTGGAGCAAACTCGCCATCATTAAAAGCATCTGAGGCATAAACATCTATAAACGTGTTAAATCCTTCATCCATAAATGCATGGCGGCGCTCATCAGATCCTACAATCATCGGAAACCAGTTGTGGCCTAGCTCATGCGCTGTTATCCAAAAAAGCAAATCGTCTTTGTCTTGCATACCATCGAACACAATTCCTGGATATTCCATACCGGCCCCATGGCCGCCTAAGTTAATAGCTGCAGGGTAGGGGTAAGGATACCAAGTGGAAAAATGTTCTATATTCGCTTTAACATACTCTGTTGAGCGATCCCATTTAGTACTGCCAATGCCTTCAACTGGATACGCAGACATTGCTAACGCGGTTTTACCCTCTGGTAGATTAATTTTAGCGCCATCGATAATAAACGCAGGTGAAGCGGCAAATGCGACATCGCGGGTATTATCCATTTTGAAATGCCAACTTAATCGCTGGTCATTTTTAGGCCGACTATCGGGGTTATTAATATCTGCTTTGTTGCGAATATAGACGGTTTCTTCGCTTTTTTTAGCTTTAGCTAAGCGCTTCTGTTCCGTTTTAGTGAGCACCTCTTCAGGATTAATTAGCTCACCTGAGCCCACCACCCAATAATCTTTTGGTACATTAACCGTATAGTCAATCGTGCCATATTCTAAATAAAATTCAGAGCTAATGTAAGGATTGTTATTCCACCCATGTAAGTCATCATAAACTGCCATACGTGGGAACCACTGTGCAATTTCAAAAATTTTGCCATTTTTAGAAGGCGTGACCGCAGTTCGACCGCCCCATGTCCCAGGTACTTTATAGCTGTAATCAATTTGCAGTTGTAATTTACCGCCTTGAGCAGCTAGAGGGTTTTTTAAATCGATGCGCATTCGTGTATCGTCAATTAAAAAATCGGCATCGTAATGTTTGTTATTTATAATCACGGTTACTTTGTCAAACTGGTAACCATCAGTAAAATGAGAGCTACGCCACTGCGAGGCGATAGAGCTTCGCGAGTCTTTGCGATACATATTTTGATCAAGTTGCACCCACAAACGGGTTAAATCATCAGGGCTGTTATTAGTATAAGTGATGGTTTCTTTGCTACTTAAAATATCTTGTTCGGTATCTATTGAGGCATTAAGAGAATAATCGACTTGGTTTTGCCAAAAAAGCGGGCCAGGCTTTCCTGCGCCGCTGCGCATTGCATTTACTGAATTGGGTAATGATAGTGGAGCAAACAAGGCTTGTGAGTCGTAGTTTGAAGTCGTGGGGGTTGTTGCCCCTATGGCTATACTTGCAGAGCTTGCAACGCATAGCAAAGTGGTTTTTTTAAACCAGTTAAGCATTTTATTTCCCTTATTTATTATTTACAGCCACTGTTAAAAAGCAGCGCATGCGAGAAGTAGATACCATATAGAAAATTACCAGCTTAGTAAATTCGCTTTATCGGTTGTTAGCGTAGGGGGGGATCATACTTTGTAAATAATTATAATTTATGATCTAATGCGCTAAATTTCATCATTTTATATTCCATTTGTCTTTATTTTCCTATCTAGAACTCGTAAAAGATAACCGCTCAACAATCAACCAGTATCATAACCTTGTCGATGTGCTTTTTCTTATTATTAGTGCTGTAACATCTGGGTGTGAAGAAATGCAAGGCATTGAAATGTAAGGTTGGCTGGTTAAAGCAATTTCGTCCTTTCAGCAATGGCATACCGACACGACACAGTATTGCTCGCATATTTCGAACGGTTGATACGGATTTACGGATTCATTAAGATCAATGAAATACCCGCAGTAAGAGACCCTCTTCAAATGATTGATATTAAATATGCAATCATTACGTTAGATGCATTGTCAAACAGAGACATTAAAACAATTAGCTAGCCGACGTGACGTGCTGATTGTCTTGATGCGTCTACGTTAAAGCCTGAAATTAAGAAAAATGGCGGTCAATAAACACACTCGTTACGGTAAAAAGAGAAAGAAAAAAGGGAATAGAACGAGTATAGATACCCATTATTATCTGACATCGTTAACAGATAGCGCGCTGATAAGCAAAGCTATCAGGCATCATTGGCTGACAGAAAATCAACAACCCTAGATATTAGATGTGGCCTTTAAAGAAGATGCCAGTCAAATACATGAACCACTGAGTGCGCAGCACATTGGTGTATTCCTTCGAGTGATAAGAAACATGGTAAAACAGTATGCAAATAGCAAAGGGTCGATAAGAAGTAAGTGTGTAAGAATCTGTTATGATGACGCTTTTAGAGAGGAATTATTATTCGGTTAACTTTATTAACAAAGTGTCCTCGGGCCCTGTGGAATAACTTCATGTTTTCTTGATATAAAATCGGTTAATATTAATAATTATGGATTGAAATTTAGGAGATAACCTTGCATACAGAGTTAACGGATAATTCGAAAAAGTCAGCATTAGCAGCCATTATTAATTTAGATACCAGTTCATTAAGCGCAGCTGATCTCATGCTTAATGAATTCGAAAGCGATGAAGTCATAACAAGTCTGTTGTTTTTATTAGCCTTTAATAATGAAACTAATAATAAGCTCACGTTGGACGAGCAAGTTAAAGATATACTTGTTACAAGTTGTTATGAGCATTTATCAAAGCAGAGTAAGTATGAATTCAATACTCAATGGTTATATAAGATTATTGACAACTGGGGCGCGGATATCATTCAGGCGTTAATACCTCGGCACTTTTTTTCAAGGTATTTATTATTAGATCTTATTAACTATATCAGTGATTATGATATTGCAGAAACACTGCTTGATGAAATGGATAATGATGATCCTGAATATCGAACCAATGCCAAAATAGCATTATTAGATTTAAAGGGGCAAACAAGTGATATAAATTATCGTAATATATTCAACTGGTTTAATGAAGATATTCAGCTAACGAGTTATGTAGCGGATGGTCGAGAAGAAGCGATGAGCCTTTTGCATATTTTAAAGTATATGCTAAAGCATGAATTCCCGCTTGAATACATTAATCAAACTGTTGAAAAATTAAATAGTTTGTTTATGGTCCGAGGCATTATGCCGTTTTGGAAAGATGCTGCCACGGCTTTAGTGCTCGCTGCGAGTAATCACTCACTGGCACAAGAATATATTGCACTTGCAATGAAATTAAACGATAGCTCAATGCCCAGCGAAGAGCTTATTTTTTATCGTTTAAGTCATGGGTTGATTGACTTACCCACAGCGTGCGATGCACTGCTGGTGGGTTACCCGATACAACCTAACCTACAGGTTTTACGTGATTATTTTGCACTAGATAAGCAGTCTGAGGTGTTTCTAGCCATTGCAGACGCGAGCCTAATCGATAACAAAAACGATAAGTTAAGTGCAAATACGTTATTGACGCTTTGTGAGCACATCCCCAGTGAACATGCGTTAAATAATACACTTATGGCTCGTTTAGATCGTGAATACGCCTCAGGATTCATTTCCTATGCACTGACACACGCACCTGACAAGGTTGAATCATTATTAGTATTGGGAAGAGAGAGCCGAAGTTTATGGGCCATAATTGAAGCTAATACCGAGTTTTTCTCACACGCTATTAATGTTGAGCCAGAGCACGCATTTAAACGTTTTTTTACTGAGATACCAACCGATTACATTGACTATGGATTGTTCATGGCAAACTTTACCCAGCAGCACTGGGTATATTTTATGACCGGGCTTGAAGAGCATTTTGCTAGCACTACTGAACATATTAGATCTGAGACTTTGCAAGCTATCCCTATTTCAGTAATACCTGAACAGTATATAGAAAAGTTTAAGCAATGGATTATTGAATTAGAGTATGGATTTGATCGCGATGAAATTTTTTCTAAACTCACATTCCCTGCAAATAAATTACAAGCGTTATTAATTAAGCTACAAGAGCTGCCGTTGGATTAGTTACTTAAACTTTATCTGAGTAAATGCCATTTGAGCATTATGCTTAAGTGGCTTTTACGATTTTTATCAATTAAGACAAATATAAAGTTTGATCCCGACCTACACTATGAGAGTAAAAGATTAAACTAGATTTTTAAAAAATAAATGTGGTTAACTAGGGTCTGTTTATCTATCGAGGTTGAATTTTCAGCAGTGTTTTTGGCAATTACCTAACATTCATAGGTTTTATAGATAGGTTTGTTTATAAAGCTACTTAGATCATTGGCTACTTTTTCTAAGCTGTTTTTGTAACCTTTATTTATTAATATGTATCTATCTTCATTAACTAATTTAAGATAAAGGCGGTAATCTCTTTTACCAAATAATTTTTCGTCAACCACTATGCCGCGTATATCCGCAAATGCAATTGAATCTGCTTTAATAACGTAAATGCTTTTGGCGCGTATAATTATGTTTTTTGTTTCTTTATCAATTTTAATTTTGTAATTAGCAAATGTACAACAAAAGCCAAGTGTGGAAATAGCAGCCCAAGGTACCAAGGGAAATTCGCCATCTATTACACTAAACATACATAAACAACTTATAAATAAAATAAATGCGCCCATAAAGTTAACAGCACTTGTGGCAAATGGCTTGATTTGCGCTTGTTGATTTGTCAGTTTTGTAAATTTCATTTTATAAAGTAATCGCTATTAGTCCGATGATGATAAAACAGATGAAGGGGAGGAGAATCATTTTAATTAATGATTTGGTATCCCAGAAAGTTATATCTTTGCCGCTTTTTAGAGCTGGATCATCTACTGTATTTGTAGGTCTATTATCGAGTGCATTTTGGTCTAAATCGGGCGTGTTATTGCTGACGTTTGTTTTTTCTGTAAACTCATTTACCTTTTCTGTGTGTATACAGCCAAAATGATTAGCTAAAAACGCGGCGGCTGCTTGGGTATCTTGGTAGGTGCCAATTGTGTAGCGTTCATGACACAGCGCTATTTGATACTTATCTGCAAGGCCTGGAATTTGTTGCACTAAAACTTCAACATCGTTTAAATTTTTTAAAATCTTTTTTGATGTGGCTTTAGCTAGAAATAATTTTTCTTTGTACGCTTTACCTGTTTCAATATCAAGGACTAAATAATGGCTTCTTGAGTAAGCAAAAACGAGTGATAAAAATAAAGGAGCAAAGCAAATACCATAAAATATTGACTCAGTAAAATAGCCAACCACACCACAAAATGGAACGATGAAAGTTAGTATGGCCCTAATTGCAATAATATTGAGGTGGCCTTGAGTCCTTAATTTTACCTTATTTGGCAAATAGGTATTTTTAATGTGAAACTTTACATTCTTAGGTAGATTTGAGTGTTGCAAAAATACATCATCCTTGATTTAGAGTTTTCTAATTTAGCATGATATTTTTTAATAAACCACAATGGGCAGCTATTCGAAAACCTTTAGCAAACAGGCTGCTTTTTGCTTGGTTCTATTTATCATTTAATACCATGTTCTAAGGTTGAGCTTATTTTTGATTGTGTAAGTCGTGAATTAAACCCAAAAATTTGATAATTTAAAGAATAAGATAAGTCGATCATGGCAGTTAAGGTAAATAAATGAATCAACAATTAGTTTTTACAAACGGGCAAATCAGTGATAATTACGCCAGTATTTTATTAGGTCATCACGATGAGTCATACGTGACGCCAATAATGGAATATAAGGAGTATGAACTGATTGTAGAATCGGTTGTTATCATTTTACTTGATGACGACACAGAGCTAATGGGAACAGAGGTGTTAACGTTGGTTGATAGTGGGCACTGTACGTTAGCGCAGTTAATTAACTTTTTAGCCGGTGAAGAGGTGGAGGAAATGCAAGAGTTTGAGTTTATTTCATCTGCTTGGTTTACATGGCAAAGTAAACACGGCGATTGGTCAAGCGAGCCATTTGATACTGTTTATGAATCGCAAGATAAAAACATAACAACGCTTAATAAGTTATTAAACGAGTAAGTTTGCGTTTTTAACAAGCGCTTTGGCATTTTAGGTGTGCCAACCGAGGCAGTTGGTTTACCTTGCCTTTGATTGATAATACTGTAAAAATCAGCGCGTTTTAAATTAAACAGTTGTATGGAATTTGGCGTTGAGTAAAGAACAGCAAAAAGACTATTGGCGCAATGAAACTGTGGCTTTTCTCGCGTTGACTTCATTAAGCGGCGTTGGGTATTGGGTATTACACAAAATAGCAGAGTCAGGCTTAGGCTTTAAAAATTTACTTAAAGCGAGTAATGCTGATGAAATTTCTAAACACCTGAACGTGTCATTACCTGATGATATTGAATGGCAGGCATATCAACAACAACTTTGGTCAATTGGCTTAGCGCGCGCACGTTCTCTTCATGCTGATAATGTAAGACTTTTGTTCAAAGAGCAGGAGCTTTTTCCTCAAGAGTTGAAGAAAATTGATGATGCACCTCATTGGATTTTTGTTCAGGGTCCAATTGAAAACTTACATAAAAAATCCGTATCAGTGATAGGTACTCGTAAGCCATCAACAGATGGTGTAATTTTAGCCAAAACAGTCATCGCAGCATTGGCAAATAAAGGGCTTGTTACAGTCAGTGGCTTAGCTTTGGGTATCGATCAAATAGCACATACAGAATCGATAAAATATAACATTCCCACCGTTGCGGTTCTTGGTAATGGTATATACGTTGAGTTTCCTAAAGGCTCTAACACACTTAAAGCGCAAATATTAAATCGTGGTGGCACAGTAGTAACAGAATACCTCCCTGAACAATTATACAGTGCCGAAAACTTTGTTAGACGAAATCGAATACAGGCTGCGCTTTGTAATACGCTACTACCTATCGAGTGGGAAATTAAAAGTGGCAGTGCTCACACTGTCGCATTTGCACATAAGTACAATAAAAAAATTGCTAATGTGTTCTTACCTGGAACAGCCAGTTTAAGGCCTGAATTAAAGTTCTCTGAAATGGAGCGCGGTGCCAGCGCGTGGGAAATGCCAATCTGCGTGAATGGGCTGTTAAAGTATATTCAAGACGACATGCAAGCAAACGGTAAAGTCGTTCAACAAAGCTTAAGCTTTCAAGACGATTTTATTTCAACGTAAAAGGTTTTAGTTTATAAAAAAGCCCATCATTACAACTAAACGATGGGCCAAGATACGTCATTAAAAGTTGCTGTTAATCTTCGTTATGCATAAAACCAGCAATGAGTTCTGCTAAGCTATGCGCTTGTAGATAGCCGCTTTCTTGGTCTGCGCCAAAACTAATTACCTGCCCAGGTTTTCCTTTACTGTTTGGTGCAAGATCGAGGGCATAAAAATTACCACAACCTTGGTCGAAAAAGGGGATCCAATAGGGGGTGCAATATAAAGGCAGTACTGTGCCATCGTTACTGCTGTAAGTATCGAGCAAGTCCTCTTGCGTCCATTTTTGATATGGTATTTGCCAGTCACTCCATTCTTTTAGTATGGTCTTTGCATTCATAAAGCCTGTTTTTTCAATGCCGTTATGCAGTGTTAAAAAGTCTTTTAAAATAGTGGGAAACTCAAAACCAGCTTGCATTTTAAATTGTTGATAAATCGCTTCGTTATCAATGGGCTCTATTATTTTTAATCCCTCAGACTCAACTAATAGAGTTAAATTTTGTTTTACTAAAGAAAAGTTCTCGTAGGCATCGAGGTTAATAAATGGGGTGATGTAATCTATTTTTTGTTGCGCTAATTCTTCTGCTTTAAATGCATTAGGAATATTTTCATCAATAAACTCACCGGTATGTGTGAATATTTGCTCAGCAAACGCTCTTGATATTGGGCGACTAGATAGACTATTACTGGCAAGATCATACAGCTTAGATTTAGGTTCTACGCCTTTTCTTCTTTCTCTATCAATTGTTGTTAACCATTGTGAAAATAGTGGGGTGTTGAGCACTTCGGCGGTAAAAATAGTCTTATCTTGTAAGTAGGCAACCATATAAAAATGATTACTCAATTGAGTATCAGGTGTTATTAAGAAAAGCTTGAGAACATCTTGGTCTGTTCGATCTTTTACTGCTTGATGAAGTAAGTCACTAAAGATGTAGCTTTCATCTTGTGAAAAAGACGGCAAATTGGTGATTTCTATTGCTGGAAAATGAAAGTCATGCCATTTTTTGGTTTTTAAAGTATCGTTATACGCACAGATATTTTGCATGAGAATTTTATTAATAAAGTAAAAAATAAACTCATTATATCACAGCAAGCTTAACTCAATATTAATTTAAAATAGCTTGAAACTTACAATTAATTAACGTTGAAATTTTAATATATTTAAGATCGTTTTAATTAGTTAATGGATCTACTGTTATCTTTGATTTCTTAGATTAATCATTTTATCTGTTATGGTTTTGTTTTTATCTCATTGTTTAATAATACTTTTATTTGTTAGGATGAACATCTTTTTGGCCTGAATTACACGCACTGAAAAAAATAGGCTTTTTTATTGCACTTTCTTATTTTGATGGATTTTACATATAACAATCAATGTTAGTATAATAAGTGGTTTTTTAAATAGTGGTTTTAATATATATAAAATGATTTAATAATGTTCCGATAAGCGGGGGAGTAATATGAAGATAGGGATTGATCTGGGAACGACACACAGTGTTGTTGCTGTATGGCAAGATAGTGGTGTTAAACTTATCGCTGACTCTGAGGGCAATGTTCTAGTGCCTTCTATTGTGAGTTTTTCAGATGACTATGTATTGGTAGGTCAAGCTGCTCGGGATCGTTTAGCGACTCATCCTGAGTTGACGGTGTCTGAATTTAAACGTTTTATGGGCACAGATAAAGTCTATCAATTAGAAGAACAATCTTATACCCCAATAGAGCTGTCGGCTATTTTACTTAAGCACCTTAAAGAGCAAGCTGAAGCATATTTACAACAACCCATTACTGAAGCTGTTATTTCAGTACCAGCCTACTTTAATAATAAACAACGGCAAGCTACACAGCAGGCGGCTTCACTTGCTGGTTTAACGGTTGAGCGCTTAATTAACGAGCCAACCGCCGCAGCCCTTGCATATGGATTAGATAATAAAGATTCAGATAACACTTATTTAGTGCTTGATCTCGGTGGTGGAACATTTGATGTGTCAGTTATTGAAGTGTTTAATGACATTTTTGAGATTCACGCCTCTGGAGGCGATAATTACCTCGGTGGTAATGACTTTACCCAAGCTATTGTCGACGATGTATTTGGCAAAAATGATATCCAACCGTACCGTCTAGCCAAAAGTGAGCGAAGAAATATATGGTCTTTATGTGATCAATTAAAATGTCAGCTAACCATCGATGATTCTGCCTGTTTTGATTTTGAATACAAAGGCGATGTTTTAACTTATACCCTAAGTGAAGATGATTTCGGCCATATTTGTCATGATTTAATTGAGCGCATTAAGTTTCCCATTCATAGAGCGATGTCTGATGCAAAATTATCGATGGATGATATTGCAGGTCTTATCTTTGTCGGCGGTGCGACCCGCATGCCTATTTTTCGCCAACAAATTAATCATGTATTTTCGCGTATTACACAAATCCAATACAACCCAGACCATGCTATTGCTATTGGGGCTGCCATTCAAGCAAGCATGAACGAGCGTAATATTCAGCTCAAAGATGTAATAATGACTGATGTTTGCCCATTTACACTGGGCGTTGAGGTATCTAACGAGCATAATCAACCCGAGTTTTTACCCATTATTGAGCGTAACTCTACGATCCCGGTCAGTGAAACGCGCTCTTTATTTTCTAGACATCCAAGTCAAGAAAGTGTGTTGATTAACATTTATCAAGGTGAAAATTACCTACCTAAAGATAATGTATTAATGGGTACATTAGATATTACACTTGAACCTTTGAACAAAATTCAGTCTTTTTATATAACTTACACTTATGACCTCAATGGTGTGATTGAAGTGGAAGTTAAAAACAAGGATTCTGAAAAAACCTATCGTACTTATGTTGGTGAGAACGTGAAAGAGCTTGACCAAAATCAATTGCAAGAGCAATTTTCAAGACTTCAAGCTTTAAAAATATTGCCAAAAAATAAACTTGCCAATACCGCTTTTAAAGCAAAGCTCGATCGCATGTTTCAAGAGAGCTTAGGTGATAAACGCAGGAAGGTTGGTGAAAGCATTGGGCTTTTTGAGCGCACGTTAGAAACCCATGATAATCATAAAATTGACGCTGCCAAAGAGCGTATAAAAATGTTTTTGAATATTTCTTATTAACATGCATTCTATTATTTGTGCCCACAACATAAGAGTAAACTAAATGTACCACTGGATACTATTAGGTATTGAACCCACTCAAGATAAGCGGGCTATAAAATTAGCGTATACACAGTTACTAAAACAAACGCCGCCGGCAGAGTTTCCTGAAGAGTTTAAAGCGTTACGTAAAGCGTATGATCAAGCACTAGAAGAAATCTCAAAAAGTGATGATGATGCAAATGATAATTCAGCTAGTTGGCATGATGCGCCACTTAAAGAGTTTCAGCCGCAACTAGATACTGATATTGAAGACACACAGGATGAAGTTTTTTCGGAGCCACCACCTAGTTCAAATCACGAGACTGATGACGACGAACCCGTTGAATTTTCATCTATAAAAACGATAGCCGAACTTAACCTTGCCTTAACACAGCTTTATAGTGATATTTCAGTTAGGCACAATTTAGAACAATGGAAAATGTTGTTCGCGGCGCCGATATTTTGGGATGTTAATCAAAGTAATGCGTTGACTGTCAACTTACTCGACTTTTTGTCTAAACACTATTTTTTACCTGAAAATATCTGGACATTTTTAGATACCAGTTTAAGTATTTCTGGCAGCTTATCTATCAGTGGCGATGATACTACGCGTCAAATTGCGGTTGCATTGTCGGGTTATATAAAAACGTTACCAAAGAGAATACATGACGGTTTAGTAGTCGGTATTTCAGAACATGTTGATTTTAAAAATCTTCAACGCCATCTTGAAATACGTAAGTATATTGAAGATAAATGTTTATACGACACATTGACTACAGAAGATTTAGAAAATGTTGCCGAACAAATTGGACCTGAGTTTAAAAATGACTTTCCCCTTTATAATTATATAGTTAAGTATTTATGGACGCTTAATAGCTATAGCGCCATTAAACGTATACTAGAACCTTTGGTAATTCCACAAACAGAGGAAGATCTGTTAAATTACCAAGCACATGCTGAGTATAAATTAAAAAATTATGAGCTTGCCCTTAAGCTGTATATACAACAAGAACATAATTATCGCGGCATGTGTACTAAGGTGATGTTTAAATATATCGGTTTATGTTACCTAAAACTTAATAACTTTGAAAAGGCATATCTTTATTTAGATGCAAAACTAGTTGCTATTGGTGATATGGAGCTTGAAGTTGCATTAATTACAGCAAGACGCGGATATATAAGACAACTAAAAGCTGATGAAGATAAAAACGCGATAAAAATTGCGACCTTATTGTATGAAAATGGGCGTTATCAGGATGCGTTGTCAATCACCGAGCAATATAAACTGGTGTTTTTAGAACAGGCGAACTATTTGCAAGCGCTTTGCCTATGTAAATTACACCGTTTTGAAGAAGCCTACTCCGAGTTTTTGGTGTTTATTGATTTATACAATCAACGCCAGCTGTGGGGATGGCCATTAGTTGTTGATTTATTAAGATATTGCTACGATTTAATCACATATGAAGTTTTAGTTGATACATTACAAGAGCATATCGCTAGTTTTCAGGATTTCTATAAAACGGATTTCTTCCCTGGTTCAACAAAACCACGTTGTTACTCAGAGCAAGAAATGGCAATACTTGAGCTAACCCGAGAAGACGATTCAGTGAGGCGCCCAGTAGAATCTCTTGGGCATACTGAATCACTGCAAATTTTTGCACTGGCTATATTATATATTCGTGACACCGAATTAGTTGCTTATGCGGATACAAGTGTTGTTGATGATTTTCAACGTAACGTACTTAATTATATAAAAGAAATTAAACAACTTATGCTTTACAACCCGCGTGATTGTTTAAAGTTTTTGGAGGCCGCGTTTGACCAGCAAGACTTTGACACCTGCATCATGTTAGCTGATATAGCGATTAAAGGTTTACGTGCAGCACCACAAGCATATTATTTTAAAGGGTGCGCACTTTTAGAGTTAAACCAATATGACACGGCTTTAGCTGCATTTCAACAAGCTGCCCACGAATATAATACTCATCCATATGCCGTTCATTCTTTAAATTCAGCTATTAAATGCTGTGAAGCGCTTATCGAACAAGGGTTACCTTATGCACAGCAGTGCAAAGCTTTATGCCAGCAATTGCAAGATACAAAGGAGAGAGTTGATGGACAATAATCAAGAAGACTTAATGTTGCAAAGTCAATCGTTAACCGATGAACAAAAGCAATGGTTAATCAGCTTATCAGGCTACTTATCGATGCAAAATGGCTACTCACTGGATTGCTTATTACATAAGAGTGAAACGTACCCACTACAAGCGATTATTAATGGCAATGTAAAAGTATTAAAAAATAGTTATGGTATACATACTAAAGCTGATTTAGTTGAAACATTAAATATTTTTTTAGATACAGCTCGTAGCAGCGAGTTTATGAGCCGTTTGATTGAAAGTGTGCGTTATGATTTATTTATTGAACACTTTTACTTGAATCGAAACAACGATAAAAACAGTAATGAATATATGGTTAGTGGATGGGCTCAAAAGCATAATGTTTCATTATCTGACTGTGGGATTAAAGGTTTTGATGTGGGTCGTTCTGCATTTCTATGCCGGTGTGCGTATACTACGGGTTTAATTACAGAACAAGAAACTTGGTATTATTTGCTAGTGCTAGGTAAAATTGCGCAACAATTATTTACTGATTGGCAAGAGTTAGCCATGAGTCACATAGTAGGGCGCTTAACTTGGGTGGGTGTAAAACTCGATAAACCTATGGATGGTCCACCAGAACGCTACCCTGATGCTTTCGAAGTAAAACAAGAGATTAAGCTAGATATCGAAGAATTGACATCAATTTTAGCTGACGATAACCACCCTTGGTGTCAACTCAACTGGCAAATAGACCTGTAGCGCTAACATTGTAATAAAAGCCACTTAACGTGGCTTTTATTACAACATGTAAACCCGTACTAGCAACAAAACCAAAGAGATAAAATCTTGACTTTACACGTTAAAGCTCTAGCTTTTATAGTCAATTACTTATTGAGTTAATTAATGCTGAAAAATATAGAGAGCGCTAAAGTAGCGCGCACTGCATTAAATTTGCTTGTTCTAGATTAACTCAAAAGGTAAATTCCATAATATAAACTGTACCAAACCACACACCGCGAGCTGATAGTGTCTCAGCCTAAAAAGCTTGAGCAGTTAAGAATATATTTAAAAAATGATCATGCTGTATTTAAAAAGCTAGTTATATAAAAAGTGTTACAGAGTATTCTAAAGCAATGACACATTTCATGAGGTTAATCTTCATCATATTGTAGTTTACTAATAAACAGCTCAAAATTTGTAGCAAGAATGGTTTTTTTAAAGTCATTTTCTTGATCGACATGTACCACTGTAGGCTCACCTGTAGGCCCGCACTCAGTGTAATCTAAAGCAACCAAGTGGTGCCCTGCCGAAGGGCAATTACAAATATATAGCCCGATATCAGGATAACCCCATTCGTTTCTCATATATTCACTTTCTGCAGCGATAGAATCTAGCCTAATAAACTCGCTGATACTATAGTTAGATGGTTTTTCTTCATTGAGTTGAATGAGCGTGTTTTGTGGATAGCCACCATTTTGTATTTTCATTAACTGTATATAGAGTATGGGTAGCGTATATCCCAAGTTATTCACAGTATTTTGAATTTCCTCATCGGTTAATGGCTTATCTATATCCGCGTGGTTTTCTTCGCTTTGTTTTTGCCAAAAGTTAGAGTATTTATTAGCATTAGGGGCCTTAACTTCAACGGTGGATTCTTCAGCTGAAGGACGCGGGGTAAGTTTATCTTGGGTTTGTCGTGCTTTTCGACGCTGTTTATACATCGTTTGCAGTTCACTTTTCTCAATGCCTTTGACATTTGGATCTGCAAGAGAATTATTGTCTGGTAACGGCTCTTTAGGATGAGACAGTAAAGACAGCTCCTCCAGCTTTAGCGTTAGTAATTGTTCTTCATTACAGGTAGAGCGAGCAGTGTCTAACATATCAAAGTTAAGTAGGTCACGCGCGGAAATACTTGGATCAGCTCTTTGCATTAGTTCAATAAATGTTGATAGGGTTGTTTCCTCATTAAGTTCATCGTCGCTAACCAAATCATAGTCAATATCGAACTGCAGCATAACTTCAAATATAAGAGCTGTAGGCCAAATTTCAATTCCATGTTTACGGCTGGATCTACGAAGATCACGAGGTGTCTGCCGTAAAACTTTTTTGCAAGCTGTACAGGCTGCTTTTTCAGCCTTAAGCGGGGTTAACGGATAATAAGCTAAGTGTTGACAAAACTCGCATTTGACTGGAAAAGGGTCTATAAATTGCATCTATATTTTCCTCCTTGTAAAGATGCTTGATAGTCTATCTAAAAAAATGATTCGTATATAGCTTTGTATCAAGTCTAAATATGCATCAAAGAAGTTAGGTCGCTTAGAATCAATTGTTGTGTGCAGTTTTTTTAAATCAAAACGTAAACAAAGAAAGAAGAATAACCTTCGAGGAAAAGCTATTCGCAGCAGCGTAAGCTTGAAATATACTAAAGGTGCTTCGCAGTCATGGCTATTATTTACCTCATTGTCGTTGCTATGAAAAAGGCCACTTGAATGTCACGTTATTGATCGCGTTAAAAAATAGAAAAGTGCTGTCTGGCTTTAGTTTTGGGGCGCAATACTTTGAAAAATTTGGCTATAATATAAAACTGAGAATCTTTTCAAAAGCACTTCAGCAATTAAATAAGGCTTGCCGTGAGTGCTTGTCGCTTAGATAAAAACTGTATGGCTCTCTCGGGATCTGATCCTTACTATAATAGAATTTAAGGAGCAATTAGTTCCCTATATCTAACGGGTATTTACACAGTTTTTACATCCATACCTTTGCTATTCGTTTTAGGTAACAATGCCTCTAGCTAGCTGGTCAACGTATTTTAATAAGGTTGGGTGGCGATTTTTACCATGCATGTGCAGTATGTGTTCTTTTGCTTGTTCAAGATCAATTCCCACACTGCTTATATAAAGAGGATTTTCACTTTTTCCTCGCAAAATTCCAGCTTCTTTTGGTGTATCGACAAATGATCTTTTGGCTACGCCAATAACGGGAATCTGTTGTTCAAGTGCTTCATAAAGGTGCATGCCCAGACCTGGCTTTTGTGCACTACTTAAAGTGACATAGCCATCAACAATGATGATATCTGGTTGAGTATCTAAAGATTTTAGTACGGACAAAATACACGGTAACTCGCGTTTATAAAACTGCCCCGGTTCATAGGGAGCAATATTTTCAATGGTGTTGACTTGCTTTGCTGTTATTTCTTCGTCGTGCCAGTTTTCAAATAAGATACCGGCAGCAATAGCTGTGTCGTCGTAATATTGGCAATCAATGGCAAAAATCAATGTGTACTCCTGTTAAATTATATGTGTCGTAGTGCTTTATTAATAATCACGGCTTTAATTTAAGGTGGCTTAACAGCCGCTTATATCAAGCTTAGATAATGCAGCGACTCGCTTATCTGTTATAGCTGCTATGGTGTTAATGGTTGCGGTGTAGGTGCGGCTGTCGCATTCTACCGATGCGCTAAAATCATTAAATGTGACTTCTACGGGTTGCTTTATAAGTCTTTCTGTACCATGACTTAAACGTTGCCAGTTTTCTTTACCTGCAAATAGTTCGTCTAATTGGGGAGCTGATAAACGTATAAAAATAGCCTCAATCGACGATGTATAACGTCCATGAATGATAGCGGGCAACTTACTGCGCGCTAATCGAGTTGGAATAATACGGATGTTGATAATATCGCCGCTTGCTTGAGTTGGGCTTGCCATATCAAGCTGAATTACGAGTAGTCCACGTATTGTAATTGGCCCGTTGAAACGATAGCGATATAGCTCAGGATTTTGCTCAACTAAAGTTAACGCTTTGCTGTATTTTGGAAAAATAGCAGGCTCAGAGGCGTAGCTTTGAAAAGCAAATATATTAAATAGCAAAATTAAGTATAGACTCAGGTGTTTTAAATTAGTCAATCTCATTCGTTATCTCTAAATTAGTGTCTAGGGTTAATTTACTTGGCTGTTTTTTGTTGTGCACTTAAGCGTTGATAGTGCTGTTTAGTTTGACCATCACTAAACACTGCTTTATTGACTGTTAATGCAATTAAGGTGAGCTTGATTGGGTGTGTTAAGTGTTCACTGCGTATTACCAATATACAATTTTTATCAAGCTGCCACTTTGCCGTCATTTCAGGCCTTTGGTGTAACCATGAATGAAATATATCTTCTCTCTCTAGTGCAAAGGTATCAAAATAGGAGTGCCCCAAACTTCGGTAGCTTCCGATTAAGTCATCAGGTTGCCATTGACAAGCAATTAAAGGTAAGGGGCATAAAACAAGTAAGCTTAGAAAACGCTTTATCATCTTTTTATCCTTAATGATCAGCTTCGGATACGAATATTACTATTATTTAGTTATAGATCTCGTATTTCACTTTGCTTGGTGTTCTTTTGCTAATAAAAATGCCAGTATATCGGCCTTTTTATCATCATCACTGGCACAAGCTGCAGGTGTTTGTTCCTTGTTGTTTAGTGTGTTGACATCAGCCCCATACGCTATAAGTATTTTTATTCGTTCTAAATTAACAACCGCTCGGGCTGCTTCATGTACATAATTAGATGCAGCAAGGTGTAAAGGTGTGTTACCTTCCTCATCGGTTTGGTTGATGTCTGGTCGAAGCATAGCTAACGCCAGTTTTAATGCGTCTGGGTGTGCTTCTGTTACTAAATTTTCCATTGGGGTAGAGTAATGCTTTTCACATCTACTGTCGTGATTAATCTGATAAAGATCAGGCTGTCCCTGTAGTAATAAAGAAAATAGCGTTAATTGATCTTTTCTAACCCCATGGTCTGTAAAGCGAAATAATACACTATGGCCTTCTCTATCTTGTTTTTCATAATCAAAAGCGAGTCCATGCTTAAGTAAAGCACTCACAAAATCGGGATTGTAACTTGTAACTGCTATTTCTAATAAATCAAAGCCATCAATATCCGTTTTTTGAATATGTATATCAGCGCCTAACTCGATCATAACGTCTATACGCTGTGTTGCTTCACCTGATTTAATTAAAGCAATGATAGGGGTTTCGTCTATTACATCACGGTGATTAATATCTAATCCTTGGTCTATAAAATAGGTTAGATATTTTTTAAACGTATCTATGTCTACTTGTTTACGCCATTTCACTATATTAAAAAGAAAGTTTTGTTGAGCGTTATTCTCATACATAGGGTCACACCCCTTTTCAATTAAGGCATCGAGAATCGACAGTGGTGTGTTAGGTGAAAGCGCTTGTGTTAATAATTTTCCCCCTTTGGCATTTAAATTTCTACAAGCGTTTATAAATTTAACTAATATGGCACATTCTTCTTCGCTTTTATGTTCAAAGTACCTTAATTCATTTTCTAATATTAGCAGTGGAAATGATTTTTTTTGATCGACTTTCAGTTTTGGTTTTTCGGTTGTTGAATTGATGAGACTTTCAATATCAATGTTATTAAAATCGACTTCCTCCTCGTCCCCCATATTTTTTAGCAAATCGAGCGACACGATATTTTTTTCATCTAATAGCAGCCAAAAATCCAAGGCAAGCCAATAGGCATGTAGATTTTGTAAAACAAACGTCTCATTCAATACTTGTATAATTTCGCTATCGCTGAGGATTTTTGCTATTTGTGTCGCGAGATTAAAATCCTTCGACTCGAGTGCTTGCTGCAATGTCATTAATCATCCTTGCTTTAAATTATATCAGGCGCGAGTTTTAATAGGGCACCCATTATATATTCAGTCACTACGGCTTCAGCACTGGAATCGGTGCTAAATTCATCGGTTTGTTGAGGATAAATACGTTGATACAAATCACTTAAATCTGCGGTTATAGTAACGCTGCTTTTTTGTGATGCAAAGTTTGTCGCTAGTAGCATCATAATGATATCGCGAAAGTGGCCACTGTCTTTATCTTGGTCAGTTGCAGGCATGAGTGGGTCGCGCTTGTTGCCAAGCAGCGTTTCAAATTCTTTAAGAAAATCCTTACTGCTACGCTCTTTTATCACGAGTGCTTGCAGAGCTTTAAGTTGCTCTGCGCGAGATTGTTGCAGAGCAATCGCAGCAACCGCTTTACGAACATGGTCACTGGGTTCTACTTGAGGAAATAGCATGGGTGCGTAGCGTGCAGCATCGGCGGCTTTCCAATAACCTTTTTTCATATCGCGTGCGATTATTTCAAGTAATGGGCGTTCTTTTCTATCCATTTTGTTGCGCCTGTTTTGCTATTAATAACATTTCAGTTATTTCGTTAAACCCTTTTTGATTACTATAATCAATAGCTTGTTGTTCAGCTTTGTTATAAATCAATGTATCGCAACCGTGTTTTATTAATTCTTTCACTATATCTTTTTTACCGCCCACAGCAGCATAATGTAATGCGCTACTACCTGCGGCATCCAGTGCATCAATATCAGCCTCTTTCTCAAGTAATAGCTTAATCATACTTAAGTGACCTTGTTTAGCTGCAACATGTATTAGGCTTTCGCCTTCACAGCTAATTGCATGATAGTTATCATTACTATAATTTAGTTGTTCGATAACTAAGTCTAAATATGAATTGAGTACAAACTCTTTATTGGTATTTTTACTGTAATTTACATCGACGCCTGCATTTAAAAATGCCGAGACGATATCTTTTTGGTTATTAGCACACGCAAGCCAAATAGACGATACGCCTTCATTAGATTCGATAAGCGGATCAGCACCTTGCTCTAGCAGGTATTTAACAAGCATATTGTTGTGTTTAGTGCAGGCAATGAATAACGGTGTATAGCCATCGTCATTAGCGATATTTATATCGCTACCATGTTCTAGTAGCAAAGTGACTAAGTGTTTATTGATTAATGCTGTTGCTATCAATAACGCGTTATTACCATTTTTGTCACTGTGGTCAATATCGGCGCCTTGATCTAATAAATTGCTTACAACATCACGTTTTCGATTACTAACCGCCAGTAATAATGGACTGTCTGAATTTGTATTGGTTAAATTGATATCTAATCCGGCATCAATTAAAGGGCTTAATAACGCATTTTGGCCTGTTATGGCGATTAGGTGAAGTAGACTATTACCTTGGTAATCACTAATATCAGGACGGGCTCCGAGTTCAAGTAGCAACTCTGCTGCCGGCTTTTGTCGAGCCTTTATAGCCATAAATAAAGCCGTCCTACCTTGATGATCTTCATAGTCAATTTTTGCTCCACTTTCCAATAGCTCGGACATTATATCAACGTATCCGTTAGCCGATGCATAGTGCAATGCTGTACAGCCGTGCGAATTAGTATAATTAGGATCAAGGTCTTTTTCTTGTGATAAGAGCAACTGAGCAATACGGCGATTACCGTCAGCGCATGCTTTAATAAATGATTCTGACATATCTTTCCTTGTCGATTATGAGTGTAGCGTATAACGTGTTATTAATATTTTTATACTAGCAAGAAATAGCATGATGAGAAAGCGACTAAAGCCGCGCAGGAGCTGAAGTTGCCATCTCCATGAATTTATATATTACAAATATTTTCAATTGGTTACACTACATTTTTGTGTGCAATTCAATACTACACAAGCAGTTTATGAACTTAATCTTATTATGAGTTAAGAATGAACGGTTCGTGGTGTTGTCAATTATTTTGGTGTGCTGTTCAGCCTGCTTTGGTATTTTATTTCGCGGTTTATTTTTATTGGGATTATAAAAACGTCTTGGTTTAAGATGTGGTGGTGAAGTGAAAATTAAGTAAAACTACTGCGTTTTTTACAACCCCTTACCTATACTCATTTAAGTAACAAAGAGTTAGTCGCCCAAGGCATTTTGATAACGCGTGTCTGAAATTTATTCGAAAAACTCGATCCTCATTCTTTCAGAACAAAGTAACTTATATATTTTATCGTTTCCATTTACTTGAGCAAACTCCTCTGGGGTCAATCCTTGGTTATCTTTTGATTCTAATAGTTGCCCACGTTTACAAAAAATACCGGTTCCGGGTAGAAGTGATAATAAAAACCAAATGATATCTTCATCTCCTCGCAGAGCAGCATAATATATAGCGGAGCGCCCGGTACTGTCTTTTTTAAACATTTCATCATCTATAGCAAGACTTTTATATTCGGAGTATATGAACTGCTTAATTTTGTCTAGGTTTAAATTCTCAATACTTAACATTAATTCTGTTTTGCCTGAAATATTCATATAATTTATTTTATTCCATAATTTGGCTGAAGTTAGTATTTTCGTTTTTCTTTAAATTGTATTTTAATAACTTTGTAATATTTATTGCAAGTAGGGTAGCGTTTTTTGCCTTGTTTGTATAGAATTCTAAATGATAACTATTATTGCCTACATCTTCAGCTAATTGCCTAGTAGGTTACATTTAAAATTTTTTTGAGTGCAAACTTAATTGATTAAGCTGTGTTATATCTAAGAGATAGAATGAATACAATTAAACGAATCCAAATATCAGCGCTTTCAATTGCGATAAGTGCAATTTTATCACCTTCAGTATACGCAACTACGGCGTCATCAAGCATTGAGAAAATAGCTGTTTCGGGTGTTAGGCAAGCTTTTCGCGGCGATGTGCCTTTAAGTGAACAACCACAAAGTATTGAATTTATATCTGCAGAAAACCTTGATGATGCAGGGGTGACCACACTCACAGATATATTTGATTTAACGCCGAGTATTTCTGAACAAAATGATTTTGGTGGATTGTGGGAAAGCTTTGCAATACGTGGTTTAGTAGGTGATGAGAATATTCCTTCAGGCTTTTTAATTAATGGCTTTTCATCTGGTCGAAGTTTTAGCGGCACCCGTGATACCAGTAATATTGATTATGTAGAAGTGATGAAAGGCCCAGGCTCTGCACTTTATGGCCGCTCTGAGCCTGGTGGTACTATTAACATTATTACTAAAAAGCCACAATTTGAAGAACAAGGCTCTGTAAAAATAAGCGCAGGTAGTTGGCAAAGTTATCGCGGTGAAGGCGACTACACTAATGCAATTACCGAACAACTCGCCTTTAGAGTAAACGGCGCGATTGAAGAAAGTGAAAGCTTTAGAGACTACCACGAAAATAAAAAAACGGTGATAACGCCTTCAATATTATGGTTAATTTCCGACACAACAAAGTTAAATTATGAACTAGAATATGTCGACCAAAGTGTGACGTTTGACCGTGGGATTGTCGCTGTAGGCGGGAAGATAGACGCATTACCCATTGAGACTTTTTTAGGTGAGCCAAGTGATAAACCGACTGAGGTTGATGCTATTTCTCACCAACTAACGTTTGAGCATCAAATTGGACAGTGGTCACTTTTAAATGGTTTTAGCTATAGCGATTCAAAATTTATAAGCGAATCGAGCGATGCAGAACTGGCACCAGGGCGGCAGGTTTATTTTACTGATGGCGAAACCTTAAGTAGACAACATAACCAGCGTGATTTTCAAACTAAAAATATTTCTGCGCGTACCGAGCTTAGTGGCAGTGTAACAGCGGCTGGGTTTACCCACCATTTATTAATAGGTGCCGACGCCAGCAAGTTTGATTTTGATAAACTCTGGTACAGATACCGCCCTACGCTTGAAGATACGCGCTATGCAATCAATATGTATAACCCTGTGTATGGGCAAACAGCACCCGAAGGCTCACTTTTATATAACAGCACTGAAGTACAGCACAGTTACGGGGTTTATATTCAAGATCAAATCGACATCACTGAGCAATGGAAAATGCAAGTGGGCGGCCGTTATGATTGGTTTGATCAGCAAATAGATAATCACATCAATCAAAGTCAGTCTAAGAGTGACCAAAGTACATTTAGTCCACGGGTTGGTTTAGTGTACTCCTACTCAGACGATATACAATATTACACCAGCTACTCTGAAGGTTTTAGGCCAAACAGCGGTTACGACATAAATGGTGATGCATTTAAGCCGGAATCAACAACCTCTATTGAGGCGGGTATTAAATTTAGCACCGATACCCTAAATGGTAGCTTTACCGTATTTAGCGCCGAAAAAAGCAATATGCTAACTACAGATCTGCAAGCGGGTGTGTCGACAGCATTAGGAGAGGTAACTAGCGAAGGGGTTGAGTTTGATTTGCACGGTTATATTACAGAGCGCACCTCATTTGATTTTGCCTATACTTACACCGATGCAAAAACAGCAAACGATACGGTTAATACAGATTGGTGGGTAAAACTGCCAAAAGGTAGCCCATTACTAAATATCCCTAAACATAGTGCAAATGTGCGCCTTAAAAGAGATTTAAATGACTTAATCGATTTAAATGCGACTATTGGTATAGCTTTACAGTATGAAGGTGAACGTTTAGGTGAAACAATTGATCCTACGTATTACTTACCTTCGTATACGCTGGTGAATCTGTTTGCAACTTACAACGTTAATGATGATGTGAGTGTACAGTTAAATGTAAATAACGTTCTGGATAAAGAATATTACTCAAACTCTTACTCTGCAATTTGGACTCAACCCGGTGAGCCGGTAAATTATAAGCTGAGCTTAAAATATAGCTTTTAATTTATAGTAAAAAACCATTTAGCCGCAGTACTACTGCGGCTAAATGGTCTCGTGTGTATTGTCAGTTGGGCTTTACTAACTTGTAGCTAACTGCGTGACTTATATTACAAAACCGCATAAAACAATACTTTGTGTAACACGGCAGCAATAAATTCATTGAATAAGGGTTCTAAACATCAAGTTGACTGGGAAAAGCCAATTTTATCATCACTTTAAGCTTAATTTAGACAATACAGGTTACTACAGGTTTCCAAGTGACAGAGTTATTTTTAATTTAAAACTATTTAAAAATAAATAGTCCAACAGATTAAAGGCAGGTTTTGTTTATGTGTAACAATTAAATTATTACACATAAACACCGTATCGGAAGCAGACCATTACATCAGATTAGTTATTTTGTAAAACACTGGCTCTATCTAAACAAGAAAGTGTTGCTTGGCCTTGCTGCTTATAAAGTTCTGCTATTTCCTCTCTGCCTTGTGCTGCTTTATCTAAACAATACAATAACTCGTCTGGGCGCATTAATTTTATATTTATAGGTAAAAAGTTAAGATGATCATGATTTATATGCGCATTATCTAAACCAATAAACATACCTATATTACCGTCAGGGTGATCTACTGACCATTCTTCAGGTGCGCCATCCATGTCTAATTGTAATGTAAGAAAACGGTGTTTTTTGAGGCGCTCTTTAAAGTTATCGATATTGGGTATTATACCGCCAATGGTTTGAATTAGGTTCATCTGCCAAGAGCTGTTGAATCTTTGAATGGGTTCATTGGTCTCTAGATATACCTCAAATGGTGCTTCAGGACTTGATAAGCCACTTGTAGCAACGATTTGATTTTCCCATTCTGGTGGTGTAACCAAAACAATATCTCGCGTGCTGCCATGCCAGTGAGGGTAACCTGCTAAATAAGGATTCAAAAAGCTCAGCTCTAATGTTTCGTTTATTTCACCGGCTTGTTGCCAATAAGATGATAATATTGCTTGCTCTGATTCAGTTTGTTGCTGATCATCTGAATTGCCTTGCAAAAATATGATCTTATCATAACTGCCCCTTTTCCATGGGCATGACATATCATCTGGCAAGCCTTCCCAAGATTCTATGGCTAAATGAAAGTCGCGACTCAATGAGTCAAACTCAGCAGCATCAGCATCTAGTCCAGTGTAGATTATATAATCTTCATCAAACTTAGTTTTAACGTCGTAACTACCATCACTTTCTAATTCAAAACGAGCTTTGTTCCAAGGTATATCCGATTCGTCTTTCTTCATCATTTTATAAAGTGCATAAAATGCTTCATCACACTGAGAATATTTCAACACTCCATCGATTATATCTACACTATAAAATTTTTCTTCACCGCCTGTATAGTAAGTCCCTGCCATAAAACCACAGGTATTTTCTCGACTCAGGCCGATATCACAATAAGCTTTATCCCACTGTTCGGGTAATGCGTCGAACATTGATTGGCCAATATGCTGGTGAATTTCTTCTGCTGAATTAAACATTATTACTCCTAGAGATTAAAATTAAACATCCTGGTCAGTTAATTGGATCTGGCGTTCTTTAAAGCTGCTAATTAATTTTTTTGATGGATTACTGTGCTCTAAACCGATGACTTGTTGTAAGTTAGGCAGCAGTGGCAAGTCTTTTGATGCTTTATTGCTTACCTTTAACACCTCATCTCCACAGCCTGGATCCCAAAAAGGCCATATCTGAGCATAAACATCTGCGCCGCCATCGACACCGCAATCTTGTGTCAACGAAGTGACTTTCGCTAACAATTCCTCAGAGATATCAAGCCCTTTAAAATAAGCCAGTGCCTCAGGTATAACTTCATACCCTTCTTGCTCTTTATCAATTTCTCGCAGGTGGTATTGGGCTATAAACTGGGTAAGGTCAAACTTAGGGGTTAATAAATTTTTTTTATACATCAGCTCTTCGATAACAAGTAACTTAAAATGCAGGTCGCTAAATTTGATCTTAGGCGTTTTATTAATAGGAAATACTTTGGGGGTGTTTTTAAGGGCTAAAGTCTGTGCGATAAGTTGATCAAGATGTACTTTTGTTTTACTGTCTGGAGTAAGTTTTGAAAGATTCTCTAAAAATGTAATGGTATTATTTTTCACCATTAAAATTTTAGCAGCCTTGTTATAGCCCGCATTTATAAAGGCAATAGGGTCATTTTCAATATTTGCTATTTCTTGGTTATATTCTTTAACTCGTTTTTTGATAACCTGAGCATTGTAGTTACCTTCATTTAATTTTTTTATATAACCCTTTATTTCGGCAATCTTAGTTTTTGGAGTTGGATATATGCTATAGCCATTCAAGACGCCTTGAGTTATAAAGTAATCAATTTGGTCATCACTCCAATGTGAAATATGAGTTGAAAGTAACTTTAAGACCTCTTTTGATTTTTTATAGAAAAAGTCGCTTTTTTCGGTATAAAAACCAATCATTTCGCTAACTAAAATATAGAGTAGTAAATCACGATTTTCATCGTTTTGTTTGCTACATACAATGTCATTAATTAATTGTGTATATTGCTCTAATGGGTCTGAAGCTGATGGTAATAAACTGATTAGAAGGTTACTGGTATCTTGGTAAGGATAAGTGCGTAAAAACTTAAATGCTAAGTTGCCACCAATACGCTTTAAGTCGTCATATCCTTCACTGTGATAAGAAGGATGACAAAAATATAAAGAAATTAAATCACTCACCATTTCCCTTAAATCACCTTGCTCTGCAGGCGTTGGGTTTTGGATCAGTTGAGTGTTGGTCTCAAGTAACAGCTGCTCTATCTCACTCTCTAATAACTCTGTGTGCATTAGCAAAGCATGATGAGATTTTTTGTCAAAAATAACTTTATAATCTGATGAACTAAATAGCTGTAAAAAATAATATAATTTCGCAGGTTGGCTTTGACCTTCACGAAATAATCTTAATTCTTTAATTAGTGATGAATAAAGTTGTAAAAGCGTTGCTTTATCAAATGTGTCTTTCCATCGACGGTTTATCTTATCTTTTAATGACTTGTTTAATTTTTGTGTATTTAAATCCAGTTCATCCAAGTCAGGAATAAACGTTTTAAAAAATGACATATAGATACTCATTAATAAAAATAAAAAGGCTATTTTTAATTTTAAAGAAAAATAGTTTAGATATTAAATAATCATAACTTATCTCGGTAGTAAAAGTAATTGTTAGTTATTTTGGAAATAAGTGGCAATATAGAAATTAAAATATGTATTTTTCTGTATTGATATAGAAACTTTATTCAGCCTGCACCTCCGTACCTATTAAGTCGTCAATATAAGCGAGTTCTTCGCTAAAAATACCATTAATAAATGCACTTTGTTCACTCATTACAGCGTCATTAGGTTGGGCTTGGAAGTCTTGTTGGCATCTGACAAGTTCGTTGACTAACCATGGGCATTTGTCGGTTGCCGTGGTTATTGCTGTTTTTAAAAAAGAGGGCCATTTTATTTTTTGTAAATTAAAGCGGTAAAGCGTGACGGCGATATGACTATACGCTTGTTGCTCAAGAGATGGTGGGTTATCACTATTTGCAGTATCACTATTTAGCAGCTTACTACTGATAAGTGCTTGTTGCAGAGCGACTTGTTGTGATTTACTTAAAAAAATCGTTGTCATAATGCGTCGGAGGCCTTGGTTGCAATTAAAGATGGCATTTAATAGGAAGGTTAAGCAAGGCGTTTCATGACTCATGCAGCACCTAAAATGCAGCGACAGTGATAGCAAAATTGGGCTGACTCTTTACTGAATTAAGTAAATACAATTGTAATCGGGTGGATGATTTTAAACCGTAATGCCATAAATAGGCGGCTTACATACAGGCCGTGTTATGTTTTTGATTAACTTTATAAAAGCAATAACTTACTAAACCCATATACAACTATATGGATGCATAAATTAGAACTGTGCATGGGGGAGGTAACAAGCACACTTGCAGACTATAATAAGCTATTGTTTAACTAATATCAGTTCAGCAATAGCTTATTAATTTAATGTAATGGGTGTTATTTTTGCTGTTGCGTTATCCAGTCATTTATTACTTCTTCAAGTACTGCAATTGGCAGCGATCCTTGGCCTATAACTGTGTCGTGAAAGCTGCGAATGTCAAAATCAGCGCCAAGTTCTTTTTCAGCTTTTGCACGTAGTTCACGTATTTTTAGCTCGCCCATTTTGTAAGAAAGCGCTTGTGCGGGCCAAGAGATATAACGATCTATTTGATCTTCTACGGCACTTTGTGGCAATGCAGTATGTTCGCTCAGGTAGTTAATTGCGCGCTCTCGACTCCAGCCGAATGCGTGAATACCGGTATCAACAACCAGCCTAACTGCGCGCCACATTTCATATCCTAATCGGCCAAAATCACTGTATGGATCTTGATAAAAGCCGGCTTCTTTACCTAAACGCTCTGCGTAAAGACCCCAACCTTCACCAAATGCTGAATGGCTTAAGGTACGCCGAAATGGTGGTACATCCAGTTCCATTGCAATTGCATTTTGTAAGTGATGTCCTGGAATCGCTTCGTGTAGGCTCAAGGCTTCTAAATTATATAAAGGTTGCAACGAAGGGGTTGAAGCTAAAAAGTAAGTGCCGGCAGAGCGGTTATCTGCTGGTGGCATATAAAAAGCGCCGCGACTGGCAGAGTCTTTAATAGTAAACGTATTACGTGGTAAATGACCAAAATAGGTCGGTAATTTGCCATACATTTTTTGCGTAATGAAAGCCGCTTTTTCTAATAAATCTTGTTTGTCTTTTGCATAAAACTGCGGATCAGTTGCTAGAAACTGCAGAAAATCAGCATACGAGCCCTTAAAGTTTAGTGAATCAATAATAGCCTGCATTTCAGCTTTAATACGCGCCACCTCTTTTAGGCCAAGCTCATGAATTTCTTTTGGTGTAGCTTGTGTGGTGGTGTAGTAATTTACTGCATACTGGTAGTATTCAAGCCCGTCTTTAACGCTTGAAATTCCGGGATCTGTTCTGCAATTTGGCATGTAATCATCAACAAAAAAATTATAAAAATGCTGATAAGCAGGAACCACTTTATTGCTAATTAGGGCTTTCGCTTTTTTTTGATAGGCTGCTTTTTGTTGTTGGCTAAAGGTGTTGGGCATACGTGTAAACGGTTCATACAAGGCACTGTTTTGTGGCTCTTTTTCGATATGTTTACTGATGCTTTTATGATAATTTTTAAAGCTCTCGCAATAGTGTGTGTAGCCTTGTTGTATGCCTTCTTTCATGAGGTTGATGTTTTCTTGGTTAAAGCGTGGGTAGTCGCTCAAACTAACCAAAAAATTGTCGTAATCGGTGGTAGTTAAAAACGCCATATTAGCAGGGGCCTCGGCAAAATATGTATGCCAGCCGCTTAAAAAGTTAATAGGAAAGTACTTATCAAGTGACTGGTAACTTTGTTGCTCTGTTTCGCGCTCGTATTTAAAAAGCCGATAATTCATCAGTTGTTCTTTACTGAGTGATTTTGGGTTAATGGCAGCTAATTTGTGCAGCACTTGGTCGTTATAAGTTTGGCGCTTACTTATGGCTTGCTCACTCCAGCGAGCCAGATTTCCATTGGGTTTCCATCCATCGGGGTCGGTGCGAAAAAATACTTTTTCGCTTTTTGCATGTTGCCAGTGTTGGTCAATAATATTTTTTAAATCGGTATTGTCATCAGCCAGACTTGGCAATGACACCATAGTTAAAGAAAGAGCCAAGAGATTTGTTTTATACATGTTGTTTCTCATAATTAGCGAGTTAGTTTTTTATAAAGGGTAGGCAGTGATTTTTTGAGTGCGTACCAAGCTATATAAAATTTATTGTTTTATAGGTTAAGCGTATCAAATTAACGATATGAATGCGCTGACCTTGAACAGCAATACAGAGAAAATTGGCAAGTATGTTGTAAACAGAGCAAATTATTGATATTTAAAACATTAATGGAACGCTTTCGGTTAAGGTATTTAGCGACAACTAAAGTGTATATCGTTCACGCTTTTTATTGAATTTATCCCCCACCCTGAAGATGACAGCCTATGAGTGGTCATTTTTAGTTACTTTTACGCTAGTATTATTTTATAAAGTAAATCATTCTTTATTATTGTATTATAATTGCAGTGTACTACCTTTGTGTTGTTAGTTTTTTGCTAATGACATTATTGATATATCAGTTTACATCTGATGAGTAACCTAATTTAAGGACGATTTTATGACGATTGGAAGTACACCTAAAAAAACACTATATAAAGCCAAGCGCCTTTCACTGGCATTATTGCTCGCTTGTTCCACTACAAGTTATGCAGCGGTTGAAAAGTTAACCGTCAGTGGTAATCAAATATTAGCTGGTGATGAGGCAAAGAGCTTTGCTGGTTCAAGCTTATTTTGGAGTAATACAGGTTGGGGAGGCGAAAAGTTTTATACCGCGCAAACGGTTGCCAATGCGAAACAGGAATTTGGCGCTAATATCATTCGTGCTGCGATCGGTCACGGACAAAATACCTCAGGCAGTTTGAATGACGATTGGGACGGTAATATTACTCGTCTTGATACAGTTGTTGATGCAGCAATCGCAGAAGATATGTATGTCATTATTGATTTTCATAGTCACGAAGCGCATACCGACACTGATATGGCGATCCGGTTTTTTGAACGAGCAGCCACTAAATATGGCGACTACGACAACGTTATTTATGAAATTTATAACGAGCCACTACAGATATCGTGGGCTAACGATATAAAACCTTACGCCAACACCGTTATTGATAAGATCAGAGCTATAGATCCTGATAATTTAATTATTGTTGGTACGCCTACTTGGTCACAAGATGTTGATATTGCCTCACAAGACCCGATAGATCGCTACAATATTGCTTATACCTTACATTTTTATGCAGGTACGCATGGTGAGTCACTTAGAAATAAGGCGCAGACGGCTTTAAATAATGGGATTGCTTTATTTGCAACTGAATGGGGCGCAGTCAATGCTGATGGTAATGGTGGTGTAAATAGCAACGAAACTGACGCGTGGATGGCTTTTCTTAAATCAAATACTATTAGCCACGCTAATTGGGCCTTAAATGACAAAGATGAAGGTGCATCAACCTTTCTTCCTGGTGGTAGCTGGGATTCACTAAGTGCATCGGGGCAGAAGATAAAAGATATTCTACTAAATTGGGATATGAATAATGCACCGCTTGACTCAGATGAAGATGGTGTAATTGATTCACAAGATCAATGCCCTAACACACTGCCGAATACACCCGTAGATTCTATTGGGTGTGCGGCTACAGACTCAGATGGCGATGGCGTAATTGACGTACAAGATCAATGCCCCAATACACCAGAAGGTACTGATGTCGATTCCTCGGGTTGTGCTGTTACAACAGGAACAAGTTGTACTGAGGTAAAAACGTATCCAAATTGGGTTAGAAAGCATTATCCTGCAGGCCCTTACACACATAACGAAGCTGGCGACCAAATTCAGTATCAGGGCAATGTTTATAAGGCGAACTGGTATACAAATAGCCTGCCTGGTAGTGATAGTTCATGGACATTTGTTAAAAGTTGCAGCTAAGTCATACTTGTTTTTAAATAAATAGGTAGAGCGCAGTCGCTTTACCTATTTTATTGATTTTTATAGAAATAGGATTATAGACAATCTTCGAATTCATGACGTCAGGGTTGACTCTTTACTAAAATACAATCGTAATTGGATTGGCGGTTTTAAAAATCTAGCTGATAAGCTGGGGTGGATTTTTCTTTTGCGGATCCACATAACTTATAGCTTCTCCAGAAAACTAATCACTCATTGAGATCGACACAAGACCTACAACAGTACAATATAAGTCTATGCTTTAATTGATTTTGAAAAGAGGCTTTCATTGGATTCACTCACACAGGTTGTGCTTGGTAGTGCAGTTGCTTATACAGTATTAGGTAATAAGCTGGGCCGTAAGTCGTTATTAGTTGGGGCGGCGTTTGGCACGTTACCTGATTTAGATGTGCTCATTAATTTTGGTGGTAATGTCGAAAACTTTGTCTATCACCGCAGTTTTAGTCATTCTTTGCTTATACAGCTGTTAGTAAGCCTCTTGTTTGCATGGCTTTTACTTAAAATGAACTGGGCCAAAGGTGTATCGCTGAGGCGCTGGTCTGTCGCTCTATTTTTAATTTTAAGTACTCACTCATTGCTTGATAGTTTTACCGTTTATGGAACACAATTGCTGTGGCCACTGACGACTTACCCCTTTGGTATATCGAGCATATTTATTATTGATCCTGCGTATACTTTGCCATTGTTACTCTCTTGTATAGCGCTTTGCTTGGCGCGGATGTGGCCTTACGCACAGCGTATAAATACTGCTGCGTTAATCGTCAGTTCGCTTTATTTAGCTTGGGGGTTGGCGGCTAAATGGCATATCGAAGATAAAATTCATCAGGCACTAAATACCCAAAATATCATATTTAAGCACTTTGAAAGTACACCAACGCCATTTAATACCTTGTTGTGGCGGGCTGTGGCCGTTACCGAGTTTGGGCATTATGAGATTTATGCCTCTGTGTTTGATGACGCAGACAACGTTGATATGCAATTTTACCCTAGCGAAAATACGCTACTAGCAAAGCTTGATGATGCAAGGCAGATCAAGCTACTGCAAGCATTTACTAAAGGCCTTTATGGGGTGTATCAACAAGATGAGCAAGTCATTATGAGTGATTTAAGAATGGGCCTTGAAGGTTATTATGTATTCTCATTTGTGGTTGCACAGCAAAAAGATCAGCAGTTGATCCCAGGTTCTTATCAACAACTCAGCAACCGATTTCCACTTGATAAGCTCTGGCTTATTTTTGCGCGTATTACTGACCCAAATATCGATTTAGCAACTACCGTAAAAGAGCCCACATCTCCCTGAAATAGATTGCTGGGTTAGGCCTTCTATTTTGTTAATAATTATGTGGCTATTAGCCAACTATCGCTGGGTACCAATTTGCTAACACTACACCAAATAAGCCCACTAAAAATACAATGGATATCAACATCATTAAAGCTGCGGTGGCGATTGTTATCATTTTATTAGATGTTTTCCCCGCATACCTAACCAGTTCAGCAATGAGCAATGGCATCACATAAGAACATACGCTAACAGCTAACACGGTTGGGCCTGTGAACGTTGTAGTATCAATCCCGAGTGAGCCAAACGTTAAAAACCAGGCAAAAATCATTAACCTAAAAAATAGCACCCCGTTTGCTGCAAGGTATAAACGAATTGCCCATATTTGATGTGAATTTATATTACGCCCTCTAGCAGCCAGCACTGCAAATATGCTCGATAAAATAACCATACCACCACTAAACATTGTCAGGCTATGCATTAGCAGGTTGCCTACTGTGCCTCTAACAATCATAAGGTACATTCCTGCGATTGAAATGGTACAAGCTAACAGTACGAATACGCGCCCGTTATAGCGATGAAACTTAGTATATTTTGCTCTTATTGCGGGGATTAATTGCAAACTCCCGCCGATTATCATTACTACGGCAAGTAGCACATGCGTGGCATAGATTAAATTACCGATGGGGTCGCTCGCAACATAGGCGGTATTGTTAAGGCAGACCCAGCCAGATAAACCTGTAGTAACGCTAGTCAGGGCATACCCCAAAATAAGGTAAATTACAAAGCAACCTTGTGTCATTAGTAAGCAAATAAACCATATTTTTTTACTGTTTTCGAGCAGCCTATTTGGGGTTGTTTTCATTTTTTGCATTAACATGTACTTTTCCATTAAATCGTTTCAATAGCCAAATATAAAGACTTTCAGGGCGAATACTTCTCAAATTCGAAACTTGAGCAACGATATATGGATAATTTTTACGGTTAGTTAATTAGTTACTGACACATTCACTAACAAAGTCTTTTTGCCATCGCTAGAGTTACTTTGTATTATACAAGTTAAAGCAACGTTGTTTATACAACGTCATTTTAAGAGCGACCTGTTATGCAAAATAATTCTCCTTATTACCTTCTCGTCTTTGTGTGCATGGGGTTGATGTTATTTAATGCACTGAAAAAAGATAAGCAACTGGTTCACTATTTGTTTGCACTATTTTGTGGCTCGCTCTGTATGGTTGGGGCGCAAAAACTCAGTGCGTCAAGTGTCGGAGGGTATCAATACCTAATAGGGCTATTTACTTGCGCTACATGTAATGTTTCATGGTTGATTGCTAGAGCGTTATTTCGTGAAAACAAGCCAATTTCTCGCAGGCATATCGTTTTTGCTGCAACTATTGCAGGCTTGATAATGTTTAACCAAACATGGCATTACTTAGTGAGTTTTGATCCTCAGCCATTACCTACCAGTGATATAATGTGGCGCTTAAAGCAAGGGGTGAATGAAGTAACCATATTGCTTTCATCAAGCATACTTGTGCTCTCTTTTTGGGAGGCAATAAGAGGCTACAGTGAAAAAACAGTGTCGCAAAAAATGCAATCAGTGCTCTTTGCCAGCGCTTGGTTTTTAGCTGTGTTTAATGCAAGTGTATTACCTAAGCTAATGTTTAGTAAGACTGAAATTGAGCTATATAATCCCATTATTATTACCTCATCTGCACTACTAATTGTGCTTGCGATGCAAACATTAATGTTTCTTCAAGCGAGAGATAAAAATAGCCAAGGTATTAAAAATGAGGGCGATACAGTTAGTATTTTTAATGACATTGAGATAACTGAAAACACCAATCAACATGAACAAATCGATGTTGCCCCTGAATTAATCGATGGCATTGATCAACTTATCAATAAGCAACAGCTATTCTTGCAAACAAATCTTAAAATTTCAGATTTTGCTCAAGTATTACAAGTACCTGAATATAAAATCAGCCGAGCTATTCGCTATCACTACAAAGTAGCCAACTTTAATCTGTTTATTAATCAATATCGTGTTAAATATGCGCAAGTTTTATTGGCAAGTGAGGATGCTAAAGGTTGGAGCATTTTAAGCATCGCGCTTGAAAGCGGCTTGAAAGCGGCTTTTCTTCTTTAGCGACTTTTAACCGGGTGTTTAAAAGTATTGTGGGTGAAATTCCTAATGAATACCGAAAACAAAGCAGCAATCATCCTAATATAAGGGGTAGGGAACTTGTTGATTAGTGAGTTGTAGGTTTGTTTTTATAGTTAATCAAGAATATTAGATGTGAATCAACCACACTAAATTGAAAGTATAAGGTGCTATAAACATAAAAGCCGCTCATAGAGCGGCTGAATACTGAGGAGCTACTTTGAAAATTCTGGACAAGTTTTATCTTGTATTTGCTTTAAATCGTACTGCATAAAGCCTGCCTCGCCAAATACATCGGTGCCGTTCAAGTAATACTTACCTTGCTCTTCATTCGGGTTTTTAATGTCATAACCCAATACTTTAGCCACTTGCAGACTAATTAAATAATGGTTAGGCATACAACCTAATTCTTTTTTAATTCGAGTTATTTCATTTTTTGGAATATCAACACCGTAAAACATAAATGGTACCCGGGCGATATCCATATCGACAGCGTTATGTCCAAAACGACCATCTTGCCCTGTCAGTTCACCATGATCTGGCGTGAAGAATATATATGTTGGTTTACCTGAATCTTTAAAGAATTCATAAATGTTAGCTATCACCTTTTGTGTGTAAAGTACTGAGTTATCGTAGCTATTCAGCATGTACTTTTCATAGGGTTGCTCATCAACAGGATACACTTCTTGAGTTTTAGGGTAATTAGCTACATAAGGTGCATGAGCGCTGCGCATATGTAACGTAATAAATTGGGGCTTATTGTAATCCAGATTCATGGAATTAAGTTCGAGCAATAAACGATCATCATAATCTCCATCGAACTGATCTAGATGCTTATCTTCTTTCCAGGTATCAATATCCCCAAGTGAAAATGCATAGGTTAAACCTCCTGCATTTTTTTGTGTAGTAATGTAATGGGTTTCAAACCCTTGACGCTTAGCTAACCGAAACAAAGCAGTGTCCATTTTACTTATATGGACTGCATTATTAGGCTCATATACGGTGTTAAAAAATAAGCTAAGAGATACTCGTGTTGAAACAGCGCTTGAGATCGCAGGCAAATAAAAGAAATTAGGGTCTTGTTTATACGGCATTAAATCTGGCGTTGTATCTCTTTGATAACCATATAAACCCATATTGTAATAACTCAGGCTTTCACCCATTAAAATTACAATATTTGCATCCGCAGGTTCGCCTTTGCTCAATTGATAAGGTTGATAGCTAGGCATTTCTTTACGTAATCCCAGAATCATTTTTAACTGGCGAGCGCTAAAGAATGACACACTGTATAAGCCATTTTTCATAGCTGAGTGCGCAATATTAGGCTGGTATTTTTGAGAGCTCTTAGAACCTAAAGACTGTAAAAAGGGTAACGTGAGCAATAATACAAACAACACCGAGATATAAGGTACGGTAAAACTGGTTTTATGGTATTTGTTATAGGTGAAATACGCTAAGCCATAAAATGCCATGGATAAAAAGAACGCTGGAAGCATAAATTTCAAACCATCAGCAAAGCCAATTAGTGCATCATGCATTTCACCCATCATTAGCACCATATCAAAAGCACTGTAAAAGCCGCCAAAGTATTGGAAGTACATCAGTTCAGAGGCCTGCATTAGAGCCATTATCAGTAAAACAATATTGTTAAGTTTAGGGGTGCGGCTTAACAGCATGAAGACCATTAACAGTAAGGTAATGATAATGCTTTTGAAGTTATAACCGGCCAAGTAGTTATGATTAAACAAGCCATAAATGACATCCGGCATCAGTGCGAATGCCCATAGGGCCAAAAGCGTTAAGAGGGTATGTTTAAATTGTTGCACGTGCAGTTCCACTATTCAGGTTTGCAGGCATTGTAATAAAAATCACATGCAAAGGCATGAGTATTTGAAATAATGTATGAATTTTAACTATTAGGTTTTATACCTCTTTGGTCTGATGCCTTTTATTGCTTCTTTATGATGTGCTCACTCTTAGTAAATAAAGATATTTATGAAAAAGATCTTTATTTTTTTACACCTGCAAGATCAGTACACTAGCATCCGCCTGTCATGCATTTGTGCGTTCAGTGTTGATTGTATTTTCCTTAAAAATGCTTGTTAATATGTGGTATATATTAGTTACCTGTAAGGTAATATCAATTAGTATACTTTTAGTAACCTAGTTACATTTTTAGGAGAGTTAATGGGCGGCAAGTGGAAAGGCTCGAGTATTTATCATCTAAAAGGTGGGCTTGTTCGCTTTAATGATTTAACTCGCCTGTTAGGAGAAGTGAGTGAAAGCTCTTAATATAATGAAATATAAAGAGATATTACTTTGAACTACTTAGCTCATCTTTATTTAGCGCAGCCTACAGCAGACTCGCACTTTGGCAACTTGCTTGGTGATTTTGGCGGCAATAGGCATGTAAAGCAATTGCCAATCACGGTAAAAAATGCACTAGATAACCACTATCTAGTCGACAAGTTTACAGATACTCACCCTTTAGTGAAAGAAGCTAAACAGTATTTTTCGCCTCAGCGTAAACGCTTTGCGGGTGTCGCTATTGATGTGGTGTTCGATCATTTTTTAATTCAGCATTGGCAACGGTTTAACGATCAACCGCTAAGTGACTTTAAGCAAATCAGTTATAGGCTTTTGGGTAAGCGTACACCCGTTATGCCGCCAAGAATGCAAAGTGTTGTAAAACATATGACGCAGAATGATTGGTTTAAAGAATACGAAACCGTCGAAGGGGTCGGGGTTGCACTTGATAATATTGCCAAGCGCATTCGCTTTACTAATACGTTTTCTGGCGCTGCTGCTGATATAGCCCGACACTACACTGAATTAGATGCTATGTTTTTAGCGTTTTTCCCTGAATTGATTAAACATGTTAAGCAACGAGGTCTTGAAGGAGCTCAAGATGCTAGTGTGTAAACTTTTTAAATGTAAGTCAGGTTCTAGCCTAAAATGATGCAATATTGATAATTAGCTTTTGATGGAATAAATTCTGACCAACAAAAAGCTCGCATCATACTAAAAACGGCTTGATTGATGGCTACTATCTGACTTAATCATCAGGCCCCTTTAGGGTGAAAACTAAATGCTTGCGCATGTCTTTTAAAATAACGCCTTTTTTAAGCATTGCACCACTTAAACGTTTTTGCCACTTTAATAAGTCAGGCTCTGCCGCTGTTAACGCCTGCTGATTCTCAAACTGAAAACACATTAGTAAAGAGCCTGGAAATAAGTGATATTCCACGTCAAACCAGCATTGCAGCATGCCAGTGAGTTCATTACGGCCTTGCTCTTCAATTGCATCAGCAACTTTAAGTACCAGTGCTTGTTGTTTTATTTGCACCGCAGAGAGTTTTTTCATCGTTTTAATCCAGTTAGAGGCCAAAGATATAGCCAGATGAGCGGATTATAACCGAGCTTGTCGACTGGCAACAACTTTGATAGTAGTTTTAGCCGAAACCACCTTATTATTTGATGTTAAAGCGGCTTATCGTAGGCATAAAGCGTGTTATTTTTTTACCAAGAGGGTGCTGAATAGTTTTTTGATCGCAACTTCCCTTGCTTTAGTGAGGGGGTGAATATAACTCAATCGTAAAAAGTTTTTAAATTGCCCTGATGCTGAGAAAAGTGAGCCCGGGGTCATGACGATACCTTGTTGTAGTATTTCATTGTAACTTTTTTGGGTATCTATTGACTCATCTAACTCGACCCACATAGATATGCCGCCATTAGCTTGTGTAAAGCGTATATCCTCAGGCCAATGGGTTTGTAAAAAATTAATCAGCTCTGCTTGTTGTTGTTTAATTGCATATACGTGCTTATTTAGGTAGCGACGATAGTGACCATCTTCTATAAAAGTGGCTAATCCTTGTTGAATCGACCCACATGAAGAAAGTTGCGTAACGAGTTTAAGTTGAGTGATTTTATCATGCCACTTTCCTCCAAAAACCCATCCGATACGTAAATCTCTTGATAAGCTTTTTGAGAATGAACTACACAAAATTACTTGTCCTTGGGTGTCGAGACTTTTTAAAGACTCACTAACAAAAGGAGGAAAAGCCAGATCGCCGTAAATGTCGTCTTCGATAATACAAAAATCACTTTTCACTGCCAATTTAAGTAGCTCTTCTCTTGCTCTATGAGGCATACATGCACCTGTTGGCGTTGAGTAATTAGGTGAGACGACACATGCTTTTATGGGCCACTTGGCTATTTTTTTTGTCAGATCGTCAATGCTTATGCCGTGCTCGGGATCGCATGCTACTTCTATTATTTTTAGGTTAAGTTGTTCTAATATTTGCAATACCCCGTAAAAAGTTGGCGATTCAACAGCGACAGTGTCGCCTGGCGAACACGTGGCCATAAGAGAAATAAATAAACTGTGCTGACAGCCATTGGTAATGCAAAGCTCATCAGGTTTTTGGTTTAAACCACCATAGTGGTTAATTATTGCGTGCTTCAAACGCAAATCACCATCAGAACTATTATAGTAAAATGCTTTTTGACTTTGAGAAGAACGAAATGCTTTGTTTAAATGTCGATTAAGAACGGTTAAGTGAGTAGCATCTTCCTGCGCGCCAGCACTTGGTAAAATATCAAAGGCAGCACTGCGCGTCATAATGTCTTTTAAAATCGCAGGTACTGACACATTGCGTGGAGTAGATGATGTTTTGATTTGTTTTGGTAGCACTCGTTTAGGCGGCTTTATTTGCGTTACAAAGTAACCTGATTTAGGTTTTGCATAAATAAGTCCTTGTGATTCCAAGCGATGTAACGAATGTAATACGGTTGCTTTTGATAGGCCCTGTAGTTTGCAAAGCTCTCTCACTGAGGGCAACTTGCCTGTTGGAGTAAAGCTGTTAGCGTCAATTTTCTTTTTTAAGATAGCCTCAAGCTCTGTATATTTGAACTGTTTCATGCTCTCGCTCGTAGTGACAATCTGTACTCATTGTAAATTATTTTTCTGTGCCTGTACTGTAAAAAAAAGATATATACCATAGGTGATAAGTTTAATGTTTGCTCTGTAATTAACTAGGAGTAGGTTGGCGTTATGATAGATTTTACTGCTATTGATTTAGCTCGTATACAGTTTGCATTTACAGTCTCTTTTCATATTATTTTTCCAGCAATAACAATTGGCTTGGCAAGTTACCTTGCGGTACTTGAAGGGCTTTGGTTATACACGCGAAAGCCGATATACATGACGCTTTGTCGTTTTTGGATGAAAGTGTTTGCGGTAAATTTTGCTATGGGAGTGGTATCCGGCATCGTAATGGCTTATCAGTTTGGTACTAACTGGAGTCAGTTTTCTAATTTTGCTGGAGCTATTACGGGGCCATTACTCAGTTATGAGGTGATGACTGCGTTTTTCTTAGAAGCTGGCTTTCTTGGCGTTATGCTTTTTGGTTGGAATAAAGTTGGCGAAAAGCTTCACTTTACATCTACCTGTTTAGTGGCAATCGGTACGTTGATTTCAATGACTTGGATTTTGGCTTCTAACAGCTGGATGCAAACACCTCAAGGCTATGAAATTATTGATGGCCGAGCGGTTCCGGTTGACTGGTTTGAGATAATATTTAATCCTTCATTTCCTTATCGTTTAGTCCATATGGGCTTAGCCGCTTTTTTAGCGACAGCCTTGTTGGTAGGCGGATCTGGTGCATGGCATTTATTAAAAGGCTCGCACACTCAAGCGGCAAAAAAAATGTTGTCGATGGCAATGTGGATGTTGTTAATTATCGCACCATTGCAAGCTTTTGTAGGAGA
Organism: Pseudoalteromonas sp. 1181_04; assembly: GCF_052850545.1. Taxonomy (NCBI): domain Bacteria; kingdom Pseudomonadati; phylum Pseudomonadota; class Gammaproteobacteria; order Alteromonadales; family Pseudoalteromonadaceae; genus Pseudoalteromonas; species Pseudoalteromonas sp. 1181_04. Next base: position 139,279 of record NZ_VXCS01000009.1, on the reverse strand, counting down.
CGAACATGGCCTAAATACACTTGAGCATCAACCAATGAAAGTGGCAGCAATGGAAGGGCATTGGCATGAATCAGAACCAGGCGAAGGTGTCCCCTTAGTTTTATTTGGTTGGCCAAATATGGAAGAAGAACGCAACGACTACGCAATAGAAATACCGCGCGTAGCTAGCTTAATTTTAACGCATAGTCTTGATGGCACCATTGCACCATTAACATCTGTACCTCCTGAAGATCGCCCTTATGTACCAATTGTATTTTTTAGTTTTAGAATTATGGTCGCCTTAGGGTTATTGATGATTTTATTAGGCATAACAGGGTTAGTGTTACGTAAAAAAGGCCGATTATACGAGAAAAAATGGTTCTTAAGGTTTTGTGTTGTAATGGGCCCTGCTGGGTTGATTGCGATGCTAACAGGCTGGTTTGTCACAGAGGCTGGACGACAACCTTGGGTTGTATATGGGTTACAAAGAACGGTTGATGCAAGCTCTGCTCATTCGATGACGGCAATGAGTTATTCATTACTTACTTTTGTTGTTTTATATGTGTGTGTGTTTGGGGTCGGTGTGCGTTATATGTTAGCACTTATCAAAAAGGGCCCTGAACAAGTGTATGACAACGATAATAAAGATGATTTAAATAAACGCCCGGCTCGTCCGTTATCAGCGGCCGATGGTGTTGAGCTTTAGGAGATTAAATGATGGATTTTGATTTACCGAGTATCTGGGCACTCATTATTGGCTTTGGGTTAATGATGTATGTGTTTTTAGATGGTTTTGACTTAGGGATTGGCCTACTTTTCCCGCTGGTTAAAAATAAGCACGAAAGAGATATCATGGTTAACTCTGTTGCCCCAGTTTGGGATGGTAATGAAACGTGGCTAGTGCTTGGCGGGGCAGGCTTGTTAGCTGCATTTCCTATGGCTTACTCAGTTATATTATCAGCCTTATATGGGCCTATTTTAGTGATGTTATTTGGCTTAATATTACGAGGCGTTGCGTTTGAATTTCGCTTCAAAGCAACTGAGTCTCACCGCCCATTATGGGATAAGTTATTTTTTGCAGGCTCGTTTATGGCAACCTTTGCTCAAGGTGTAGCAATGGGCGCTGTTATTATTGGTTTTCCTGTTGAAAATGGTGAGTTTGCTGGTGGAGCTTTAGACTGGTTAACACCATTTAGCTTATTTACAGGGTGTAGTTTACTGTTTGCTTATGGCTTATTAGGTGCCACTTGGTTAGTGGTTAAAACAGAGCATAATTTGTATAAACAAATGCGTAAACTTATTAAGCCATTAACTATTTTATTAGCCTTGTGCATGTTAGGTATCAGTATTTATACACCACTTATCAACGCTGATGTAAAAGCAATGTGGTTTAATTGGTCAAATATTGTATACCTTGCTCCTTTGCCAATTATTACCGGTATTTTTGTTTTATTATTACTGGGCTCAGTAAACTCAAGTAAACACTATCGACCATTTATTTATGCGCTGTGTATGTTATTTATGGGATATTTAGGCTTATGTATTAGCCTTTGGCCAAATATTATTCCACCAAGTGTATCTATTTATGAAGCCGCAGCGCCTGAATCAAGTTTAAAATTCACCCTGGTTGGCGTTGTTATCATCGTGCCATTCATATTGGCCTATACGTTTTGGTCTTATTATGTATTTCGTGGCAAAGTTATTGATACCGAGGGGTATCACTAGTTATTCAATGCTATTGCACTATTTAGTGAAGGCTTTGTGGAGGGTATATGAAAAAGCATCTTCATCAATTTAAATGGTTAATTATCATTTGGGTCTTGAGTGTTGCTTCACTATTTTTAGTGTCTCTTTTGATCCGCTTTTTGATGACTCTTGCAGGAATGAAGTAATACCGTTAGTTAAATTACGGGGGACTATTTTATCAAATAATAGTCCCCTTTTTTATATTCTCATTACTTTTATTAAGACTTGAGTTGCTTGGATAAAAAAAGAGTTGTTACATCCGCTATCTTTATCAGTGCTTCTTTGTCTGCATAGTCCCATGACACTTTTGAGTCAACACTTTCACAACAAATTACGCCTAACGTTTTGTCATCTATAAAATAGATATAATCAAGTAAGGAATACACATTGAATGGTTCAAAATAGGATTTATTTAAGTCCTTTGTTACTTCGTTGTTCCTTGCATCCGATGCATCAAGTACTTGGTTACCTAAAATATAATTAAAGTATGCAGGAAAATCCTGAGCTTTTAAAACCATGTCATTTGTTACTACCTCATTTTCATCAAGGCATATTAAACAATTTATCGCAGTATATTCGTGGTTTAGTAACCAAAGGCTAACTCTATTTGCATTTGGAATTAGCTTTTTTAACTCTTGGCATGTCTGATTTAGTTTATATTTGCTTGAAATATTAGGATCACTAATTTTAACCGCTAGCTTTTTTAGATTGAGGTTATTAGGGTTGTAAATATTAAGTAAGCTATTTAATTTATCTTTATCAAATGGTTTAGCTAAATAACCATCCATACCAATGTCTAAATAATGTTCAATGTTTTGTTTCAAGGTGTTAGCTGTCAAGGCTATAATTGGGGTTGTTTTATCTCCTTGTTGTGCCCGAATTGCTTTTGTGGCTTGTACTCCATCCATTACTGGCATTTGGATATCCATAAAAATCAAATCTACAGGGTTTGTATTAAAGTAATCAACACACTCTTTACCGTTTTCTGTGATTACTACATTGGCGTTATGCGCTTGTAGCATTTTACTTACGATGAGTTGATTTATTTTATTATCTTCGGCGATTAGAATGGTGCACCCTTGTAAATTAGTTATTTCTTTCTTTTGTTTTAATGAATCATACAATAGATGTGTTTCAAAGCTCTGTTGATACGTAAATATAGAGCCTTCGCCTTCTTTACTTGTAAAGCCGATTTTACCTTTCATTAGTTGACTTAACTTAGCACAGATTGATAAGCCAAGCCCTGTGCCCCCATAACATCTTGATATAGATGCATCTGCTTGATGAAAATCTTGAAATAAGTTTTGTTGTGCTGCTTCGCTGATACCAATACCTGTATCAATAATTTCAAATAAAATATCCTGTTCAATTAATGAACTACTTTGAACGCTGACTTTGAGATTTACTTGCCCTTGGTTTGTAAATTTAATCGCGTTTGAACACAAGTTATTTAGAATTTGTGAGATCCTTACAGGATCACCTTTTAAAGTTGCTGCCACCTTCTCATCAATATATAAAGTAAGTTTAATGCCTTTAGCTGATGCTTGTTTAATGAGAGGCTTGAAGAGATCGTTAACAACCTCTTTAAGATTAAAATTGATATTTTCGATATCTAGTTTGCCAGCTTCAATTTTTGAAAAATCTAGAATGTCATTCACAATACTTGAGAGTATATTGGCTGAGTTTAAAATACTTTTCAAAGCGTTATCTTTTTCTAAACTCGTTTCTTCAGCTAGGCCAAATTCAGCTAAATTTAAAATACCGTGTAGTGGTGTTCTAAGTTCATGGGTCATATTTGCTAGAAATTGGCCCTTTAAGGTGTTGGCACTATCAGCTTCTTTTTTTAGTACTTCAAGTTCTTCATTATGTATTTTTTGTTGTTCTAGAGCTGATGTTAATCTTCTGTTGTTTAATCTAAGTTCAAGTTGAGTGATAACTTCTCGACCTAGTATCGTCAGAGCGTTAATTTGGTTTTGATTTAGCTTTTTGGGCTTATCGCTAATAACACAGAGTGTGCCTATAGTATTTCCTTTTGGGGTTACTAACGGGGCGCCTGCATAAAATCGTATGTTTGGATTATTAACAACTAGCGGGTTATCATGAAAGCGCTCATCGAGTAATGCGTTCGGTATTTCAAAAATGTGGTCTTGCAGTATTGCATGGGAGCAAAATGCAATCTCTCTCTCAGTTTCATCAACATCAATACCGTACTTTGACTTAAACCACTGTCTTTGCGGATCTACTAAGCTAATGAGTGAAATAGGCGTTTCACAAATTTCAGAAGCAAGTTGAGTTAAATCATCAAATACTTGTTCGGCTTTGGTATCTAATATTTCATACTCATACAAGGCTTTTAGTCTAGACTCTTCGTCTGCTGGGATTTGCGCTGTTTTCATTGCATTGCTCAATATTTATGTCCACTAAATATAGGATTAATTTCAGGGTAATAGCAACTTTCAGATTAAAATCGCATGAAAAAGGTAATATCTGTGCATTTCTTCAATAGAGCTTTATAGGCCTAGCTCTTTTAGCTGTAGAATTAATCTATTCAGTGACTCGAAATAAAACCTATTCAGTGACTCGAAATAAAACCTATTCAGTGACTCGAAATAAAACCTATTGAGTGCAATTAAAGCCTTGTTGTTTTACTAGAATAAATAACTCGAATATAAAACATTCAATGTGAGTTGTTTATTTTATATTGCGTGATATTATCCATCTTATTAGGGACAAAAATATAAGGATATGAATATGTTAAAAATTAAGAATATTGCTTTAGCGACTGCTTTAGCGTCTATATCGTCACTTACACAAGCTGCTGTATTTGATGGTGCCTCTCATTGCTCTGAAGATACAGTTTATAAGTCACAAGCCGTTAATAATCTAGCTGCTTCAATAGGTGATCTAGCTGCACTAAAAGAAGTAACTCTAGAAAAAACTGGTACTACAGAAAATGGCTACTTTACTTTTGATCCTCAATTTTCACGCTCTGAGCGTTATTTCAACTGTAGCATTCCTTTAAATGACACGATTGGTAATTTTGAGCTTAAAGTTCATGGCATTACTGAAGGTTTAAATAGCTCAAACGGCGGCTGCTTAATTTCACGTGTTCGTAAAGTAAGTGATGGCGGGCAAGAGAAGTGGTTTAAGTATGCTACAGGAAAGGGCTTTGACTGGATTGATATTGCTGACACTGCAAATAGCTCAAAGCAGTTTGTATCGTATGTAACAGCTCTTGATAATAATTTTGAAAGTGATGCTGTTCTTAGTTTGAAATGCCGCACTACATGGCAGCACGGCTCTGTTGCTATTGGGCAAATAGAAATCAATAATCAATAATATAATTAAAACTTAGTCCCTAATAATAAGGCTTAGAATCACTTCTAAGCCTTTTTTGTATTTGTTGCTGTTAGGTTAAACTTAGCAACTTAATTAATACCAATCGACTTAAATATCTAACCATTCTAGCGAGCTAAATAAAGCGCTAACTGCGTTATAATTTTTTCAAGTAGAACAACTACATGTCAAAATTTACGCCTTGTTATCACTGTATTTATCTGTCGCTATAAATGGTCATTAACTTAACACGATTGGTATAAGAGCTGTTTTATTTAACAAACACTTATAGCAAGCGCAGTTTAAAAACGCGCTCTTACACCTATACTAAATGAGCGACCTGGAAGTGGTGCTTCGTCTTTTAAGTAAGATGAATGCACGCGCGCTTCTTGATCGGTTAGATTGTCGGCTTTTAAATACAATGTCATGTCAACGTTACCTAAATCAAGGTAATAGTTAGCAGCGGCTGATAGCATGGTATAGCCGTCGGTGGTGGTTTCGTTTGCGGCAATTTTATCTTGCTTACTGTTGCGAGTGACTTCTACTTCAGTGTGCCAATTACCGTATTCATAATGTATTGAAGAACCAACACGTAATGGTGGGATCCTTGGTACGTTACCGCCTTTATCTAGTTTAGCGCGGGTATAATCCGAAAACACATCCAGACGCCATTGTTCGTTTAAGTGCCAGTCAACTTGTGCTTCAAAACCATAGAGTTTAGCATCTCCTTGCGCAAAATTTACCACAGGTAAGCCATCAGTCTCTTCATCTGAAGCTGCACCTGTATCTTGTAATTGATCATAAGCTTGGGAAGTAATAAACTCACCATCACTTAGTACAAGGTTGCTAAAGTCTTCGTAAATATAATCGTTAATTTGGTTCTGGAATATACTGATGCTGGCATTCCAGCTATCAGCGTTATAGCGATATGTAGCGTCTAAGTTGTTTGATACTTCTTTATCCATACTCTGGGCAACTTGAGCCACAGAGTAAGTACCATCACTGTTATTAACAACATCAAAAGCACCGCCTACTTCATATGTGCCTGAGCCTATGTGTGGGCCGTAGGCATAAATTTCTGATGCCGAAGGAGCTCGTTGTGAATATGCATAATTAAATGCTAATGAGTGCTTGTCGTTAATGCTCCAAACTACTCCTGCAGAGCCTGAAACCGCCGTGTAATCTTCATCTGCAAATGAGATACTATTATCGTTTGATAGCTCATCAAAAAATTGGTTATTCACTTTATGGGTTAGTTGCTCCACGCGTGTACCAAGCTGCCACAATAAAGCACCTGTTTGTTTTTCTTCCATTAAAAATGCGGCTAAACTGTCGGTTTTTGTTGGTGGTGTGAAGGCTTCTTCGCCAATCGCTTCAAAATCACTTTTGTTATAATGTAAGCCCATTATACCGTGCCAACCATAAACCGCGCTGTGCTCTGCCCATAGTCTAGACTCGATACTTTCATTTTTAAAAGTAGTGCCTACTTCAGTCCCTTCAATTTCTGAGTGTTGGTAATCAGTATATGCATTTTGCCAATGCAACGATTTTATAAAACCGTCAAGATTATTCCAATCAACAACACCTTGATAGCGGTCTTGTTTTAACTTAATAAATACGCCATCTTCACCCGGTAAACCGTATTCTGAGTCCATTGAGCCATAGGCAAAAGCGACGCGTGTATCGTCAGTGATCCAGCCAGCTCCTAAGTTATAACCGTGTGCATCGATTGCTGAGTTTGAGAGTTTAGTACTGCCACCATGTTCATTAATATCAGCGGGAACAGGTATTTTATAGTCACCGGTATTACGGTTGTAAGCATCAATATGAACAGCAAAGTCGCCCGTTCCGGCATTTAAATCAGTAGATGTTGTTTTTGAATCTGCTACGTTATCGTACTGAGCAAATACTTCTCCAGTAATACCTTGTTGTCTTTCAATGGGGAGGCGGTTATCAACCACATTAACAACGCCGCCAATTGCACCACTACCATAAAGCAAAGTAGCAGGGCCGCGTAATACTTCAATTTGTGTGGCCGTAGAGGTTTCGGTTGATACTTGGTGATCGGGGCCAACGCGTGATGCATCAGATGCGCCTAATCCGTTTTGTACAACCTTGATTCGAGGTCCATCTAATCCTCGGATAATTGGGCTACTGGCAACGGGTCCAAAATAAGAGCTGTGTACACCTGGCACATTTTTTAAGGTTTCGCCAAGGGTTGCTGCTTGGTGCTGATCAAGCTCTTCGCCACTAAGAATTGATACTGGGGTGCTTGATTCAAGTACGGTACGTTTAAGCGGTGAAGCTGTAATAACAATTTTTTCTAAATCGCTTTCATCTTTTTGTATTTGTTTCTCTGCTGCCATTGCGTGTGTACTGATAGCAGTTAATACCGCCAAAACTAATGGTGAATACTTAATTTTCATTGTTTAATCTCTAAAATTTGCACTAAAAATAGCTGCTTACCCAATGGCAAACAGTCTTTATAAAACGGTTTTTTAACAGTGAAATTTAAAGAGTATTCGGCGGATCACGGTTACCTGAAAATGCAACGGTCGCGCTAAATTGAGGAGAGTGTAAGGCTAAAACAGCGCTGTAGCGGTTACTTTCAGGTTCAAATATGCTGGTGGTAGGAGATATTAAATCGTCAAAATCAAACGAACTTATGCAGAGTTGGCACTCTGTGCTGCTTTGTACTGCGTGAACAGTTGAGTGCCACTGTGAAAAAACACTGAACAGCAGTAAAAGCACCATTAAATATTTTAATAGCGTTTTATTGTGTCTGAGTGAGTGTAAATTCATGTGTTTCATCAGGTGATAGTATAACGTTGTTTTTTTTGCAATGTCGAGAGCTGAATAAGTAAAATAATCTGTTTAATTATAAGTTTTTACTTTGTTATTTATAATCAGTGGTTTATGTTTTATTTTGATAAATAAAACCTCTAGATCAGACATCAATCAGGGAATAGGCTGTGCTTTGTTAGTTTGCCATTTTTTTATCAGTTCAACGCTTTTTAACTAAAAGCGATAATTTATAGGCTGTCGTTATGAGTGACAACGTCACTAGCGACATAGACTGAGCAGCCATATTTGATGATTTGATTGCTTGTTAAAGTAGCTTGATTTTTAGGTAATTGTAAAGCGCGAGGTTTGATAGTGTGAAAGGGTTAAATATGAGATTTTGGCATCTTATAGGGCTTTATTAAATGGTATTAAAAAGCCCTAAATTCAAATAATTAATAATTTCAGAGTAACTCTTAGCGACCATCTTCAAATGATGCAGTTGCAGACGCTTTGCTCCAACTTCCATTGGTATAAAGTATCGTTGCTTCCGCTTTGTAAGCTCTAAAAGATCTGATTTCAAATGAACAAGAAGTACCCGAAGTACCACAAGATTTGGCTGCATTGGACCAAATAACGCTATCTATTTCAGAGCCATTGCCGATGACACGAAATACCGCTGTCGCTTTATTTTGACCATAGATCAACGCCATACAGTGATTTGGTGTGTATTGATCATATGCTTGAGTGTCTACATAGCATTCCATTGAACTTGCATTTGCTTGAACAGAAAATACGCTAGCTGCTAGTAAAGTTGCTATTGTTAATACCTTTTTCATTTTTTTGTCCTTATTTATGTTTGTTTTTCAGAAACAACAATACATCATTTTTTAAACAAATAAAGCATTTAGTTAACATTTCTGGTTTGTTAATGATTATTGCCACATCTTATATGTGCTGTGCGGCTTTAATTACTGCGTATTTAGAGATGATATAATAAATTTACTCCAGGCTTTCTATTTAGAGGATGAAGCCTGAAGTCATATTTTTAGCAATAGGATAGTTATCCTATAAATTGATTTATAAAATAACTAGGCTTTGCTCTAACATTGCTTGAATTTGTTTGACTATTTTAGCTTCTGTTTCTGGTTCAAACTGCGCTATACGTGGCGTATGGATATGCCCAGTAGAAATATCTGAATTGAGTTGATCGCGCAGGCGAATACTGCGGTACGAAATTTCGTTAGACAGGTAACCACCGCCGCCGCCTTTTACTGCAATCGCATCTTTTAGTTCAGCTAAAGTTTTAGGTTCAAAGGCTTTTTCGAGTGTAACAACTTTATGATTGTCATTTATCGGAAATGGCCCTTTGGCTTGCTGTATTTGCGTGGCGGGCAAACTGAATTGCACAAACTCACTCCCTGGGAGTGGACGGTCGTTTAAACTTGGAATCAGTGGCGCTTTTGCTGTGCCGCCATAGACAATATTTGCATTGTCGGGGGCGGCTACACTGCGCCGCTTACCTGGAAAGCGCTCAAGATCAAAGTCTTTACTACCCATGCTAACGGTAACTATCATATCTACGTTATTCAGAGCGTAATAGGGGGCGAGTAATTCTTCAATAATACCTTGATCAAAGTCTTCATAGCGAACAGGCACCATCACAGTATTTATTTCAGCGCTGATACCTTGATAAGTAATTACTTGGCCATCGAGTAATAATGCGGCTACACCGGATGGATTACTTTGATTGATGTTTCTATCCAGTAAGAATGGATCAAAGCCAGTTAGTAAAATCTTTTTGGTGGTGTTTTTAGAGTAGGCTAGGTCGGTGCGTCCTCTGCTGCCATTTTCTAGCATTGTTAATAATGCGCTTTGCTCGGCAGTTGTTAATGCAAATTCAGGTTTTGTTGTACGGATTATTTTACTTGAAAGTAGGCGAGCCCAGTAAAGTGCTCTGTCATCGTAGCTTTTAGTGACGGTAATGTGTTGTTTGGCGTTGAGCCAGAGTTGGCTTGAGTAATCATGTAGTAAGTCAGTTGCCTGTTTAAAGTTTCTTAGGCTTTTCCAGCTTTGTTCAAATTGCGCGATATCCTCAGAAAATATATCTAAAACTTGTGGCATAGCGGTTGTGGCTTGCTTAATACGCAGCTCTTCAACCGTTGGGTTAGCGCTAAAAACAGAACCCGAAGAGAAGATTAAGCTTGCGGCTAAAAGTCGTTTGATCATGGTTTTCCTATATAAGCAGTTTTAATAGTTTCAATGCAAAGGCTACTATCGGATGTAGAGCGAGTAAGCGCAAATAAATACGTTGAGTATTGGGTCGTAACTCCCACCTTTAACGTTTAATCAGCCTCTAGAGCCTATTTTCATAAACTGTTATCCTTCACTCATTAAGTTATAACTGAGTAAACAGCATGATTAATGATAACGATGTAATTGACACCCTCGCAGAGCTAGAAGCTTTTTTATTACTGATTGATAATGGTGGATTGGGCTTAAAAAATATAGCCGGTGTGGCACTGGCGACCAATAATACCAATGGTCGCCCGTTTGTAGCTGTACTTGATGATAACCATAAGTTGTTGTTAGGCCGCTGGGTTACACAAGATGTGTTTGAAAACGGTAAAGAGCTTGTTCGTAGTGGGCCTAAAAAGCTACATTAATTTTGGAAAAGCGATTGAAGGCAGCTATTAACTTACTTAGCTTGGGGGGGCCAGCCGAAGTGAGCTTAATTTATACAACATTCATTTTTATAAAAATGCGGAGCATAAAGGCGGGGAGTTTAAAACGTATGCGGGCAATGACAAAGGTCATCTTATAGGCTACCTTTCTGAGCGTAAATTATCAGCTGCTCAATTAAAGCAGGTAAATTGAAGCTGTTACCTGCTTTTATAATATCGAAAATGAATCGCTAGTCTTTTAGTTCAGCTGTTTCGTCTTGCGTTTGAAAGTCTTTAAACAGGTCACCCTGCGGATCCTCGGTATCAAAGACTGCATTGTTTTCTTCATATTCATCATCAATTTCATCGACCACCAACATTTGCTCGTGGGCAGTCGTTTCTTCTATTCGTGGATCCATGGTCGCAGCCAGTGGCGAGTTGGTAACGTCTGATGTGCCTACAACGTAATCACTCGACTCCGGTTGTTCTACTTTTTGTTTCGAATTAATGTAAGTGAGTAATAAGTACATTATCACCGTTAATAGTGCGATGGAGGCATAAAGGGCTTGGTGACCAAAATAGGTCATAACTTGTGCATTGGCAGTTGAACCAAGTGCTGCACCGGCTCCAAAAACAACTAATAACGCAGATGACACGCCAACGCGCTCTTCATCTTCAACGCGTGAATTAGCTAAGGCTGAGGATAATGGATATAAAGTAAAGGCGAACAAGCCAAACATAAAAGTGAGTGCAAAGGCGAGTGTTTGCGTAATAGGTAGCAAAAATAAAGCCAAGCTAACTACACCAATCGCAACCGCATTGGTGCGGATCAACACGCTACGACGTATTTTATCCGACAATATCCCCATTGGCCATTGCGCGATCAGACCTGCAAAAATAGTGGCAGACATAAAAATGGCAATTTCTGACGAATTAAACCCAGATGACTTGGCAAATGTTGGTGCAAGGCCGTAAAAGCTGCCATTTATAATACCCGCAAAGTGAACAGCTGTAAGTGATTGCGGTACTTTTTTAAAGTAGTCAAACAGACTGACTTGAATTGGTTTTAATGGCTTGGGGTGAATCCTACGAGTGATTGAAATAGGAATAATGCCAATTGCCAGTGCCATGCACACTAAAAATAGTGGTGCATAGCCAAGCTCTGGGAATTCGGCTAATGCAAATTGACCTAAAATCATACCCAGATAAGAGGTGATCATATAAAACGAAAACACTCGCCCGCGAGACTCTGGTGCAGCTTGTTCGTTGAGCCAGCTTTCGAGCACCATGTAGTTACACATCATACCAAGGCCTACAAATAGTCGCAGGGCTAACCATAAATAAATATTATCGCTAACGCCGTGTGCTGCAACGCAGGCTAAAACAGCGGCGGTACTGGCTGCAAAGGTCCTAATATGGCCGACCGATTTAATAAGGTGATAACCAAGCTTTGAGCCAAGCAACAAACCCATGTAATAACATGAGGTCATTAACCCGATCCAAAAGGTCGAGATGCCATTTTTCCCTAAATAGAGGGCTAAATAGGTGGTGAGTAAACCGGTGCCAATAATTAAAAATAGATTAGCAAAATACAGCGAAGGAAATGATTTCATTTAAATGCAAATAGTTAGCCTAGACAAGTTGATACTAGAGTAACTAAATGTATTTTCCAAGTAGTAAATGGGTTGTTGGGTCGTTCTACTATTAACTATATTCTGATTAGTATTGAGTACTAAGCATTTATTACTTGGTTTTTTAGCGAATGTTATGGTGGCGCTTGCAGTAAAATAGACACGTTATGGTTTAGTGTGCAATAAAGTCACTCATCAATCTAATGGATACGCTATTACTATGATTTGTATTAATTTATCGATACACAAGTAGTAAGTGTGAGGTGTTTATTGCTACACTGAATTACCTAATTTAGCGAAGTCTCAATGAAACTAATGAAAAAAATAGTTATCACTTTATTTATTATGTTGGCACTGAGTGCTTGCAGTAAGCCAATACCCGCAGATAAGTTTGCTTATATAGGTTATTGGCAAGGTCCTGGCATGTATCTAGAAATACTCCCAGATGGAACTTTTGACTATCAACGAGGTGGAACTTCTATTTCATCATCCGTTGATGAGTTTGATGGCGATAATTTCTTAGTTGATATGCTTATAATGAATACAACTTTTGAGGTTTCGCAACCACCATTTTTTAGCGATGGGCAGTGGTCAATGGTTGTTGATGGAGTAAGATTAACAAGGACGGATGACTAACTTACTCTGCGTTTATGTTAACTACTATAAAATAAACTAATTGGTATCGGTGATTCATAATGATAATAACAGCGTTTCATAGCTTAACAGCGTTCTGTGTACTGACTTTCTTTGTGTTTAGCCACTTAGCTATTGCTCAGCAAGTTGATGGTTTTCAGCATACATTGATTGATGGTAAGCCTTCACTTCGTGGTTCGGCGATATTTGATCAATCGTTGTGGGTCACAGGTACCAATAATAGTGTATGGGTGAGTCAAGATGGCGGTAAACATTGGCATGATCGCAGTGTAAAAAGCAGCATAAATAATGATTTTCGTGATATTGCGGTGTTTGATACGCAAACCGCGATTGTAATGAGTGTTGGCTCAGGTAAACAGTCTTCATTATATAAAACAACAGATGCAGGTAAAAGTTGGCAATTATTGTTACAGAATCAGGATCAGGCAGGTTTTTTTGATTCAATTGCATTTTGGGATCAAGACAATGGTTTATTAATGGGTGATCCTGTCGATGGTTATTATGTAGTTAAACGTACACAAGATGGCGGCAAAACATGGACACGAACCGATAAAGTAAATTTACCTAGCTTAATACCTTCAGAGTCCGCATTTGCCGCCAGTGGTAATACACTCATTGTAGGAAAAGATAATCAAGCATGGTTAACAACGGGTGGAAAGTCGGCTTCTGTTTATCACTCAAATGATGGTGGACTATTTTGGCTAAGGAAAAGTGTTCCTTTGTATCGTAGCGCGGATACTGCTGGTGGTTATGGTCTGGCTTTGAATAGTGATGATGATTTATTTGTTGTTGGTGGTGATTACCTGCAACGTGACAAAAACTATCCAAATATGGCACGGTATGACGTTACAAAAAATCGTTGGAAACATGTTAAATCGGGTGACCGTGGACTAAGAAGTGCGATGGCATGTAACGCATTCGCTTGCATTGCAACGGGTAAAACAGGCAGTGACATTTCATACGATCAAGGAAATACGTGGCAACCACTTGCTAATCCAAAATATGATAATACCGGCTATTTTACATTAAGCGCCAGTAATGCTCGTTTTTTATTTGCAGGTTCTGAGGGCAAAGTAGCTGTTTTAATAATACCGACTGAATAATTAGTTTGATTAAAGAGTCACTAGTGCTTAAAGGCTTTATTTTTCAGAGGTTATCGGCTTTTATCGCTGATTTAGCCTACTTTAGCGCGTTGTTATGGCATCACACTTTTGGCTATAGTAAGTTTAGATTGAAAATTCATCAATAAAAACATAGTTAAACTAACTATGAAGGTACTTTATGAAAAATAATAAAATGACAAAATTTATAGGGTTATTTTGCTGTTTAATTTTTGCAAGCTTCATACAAGCAGAAGAAAATAAGCAGGAAGATAAAAGAGCTGAATATATTCGCTCTCATTATGCTAAATACGAGTACCAAATACCAATGCGCGATGGTACTAAATTATTTACAGCGGTTTATGTACCTTATGATAAATCAAGTAAATATCCAATCATGATGCAACGCACGCCGTATCGTGTTGCTCCCTATGGTGTAGATAAGTATAAAGCCAAGTTAGGGCCCAGTGAGATTTTTGAAGAAGAAGGGTTTATTTTTGTTTTTCAAGATGTTCGCGGTAAGTTTATGTCTGAGGGTAGCTATGTAAATATGCGTCCTCAAGATGCCGGAGACAAAGGTGGTAAAGCGGTTGATGATGCAACCGATACTTACGATACCATTGACTGGCTAGTTAAAAATATCCCAAACAACAATGGCAAAGTAGGCATGTGGGGCACCTCTTATCCTGGTTACTACACGTCGGTGGCTGCAATTAATAGTCACAAAGCATTAAAAGCGATTTCACCACAGGCTCCTATTGCTAACTGGTTTTATGATGACTTTCATCGCAACGGAGCTTTTTCAACACCAATGGCATTTATCTTTTTCGATACCTTTGATAAACAACGGGAAGGTCAGTTTGCTTATTGGCCTGAAGGAATGGATTCTACAACACCCGATGGCTATGAATTTTTCCGTAAATTAGGCCCGCTTTCAAACGTAAATAGAAAATATTTTAATGGCGAGCGTCCTTTTTGGAATGAATTAACTGAGCATCCTAATTATGATGAGTTTTGGCAAAAGCGTGATGTTTTGCAACATCTTGATAATGTAAAGCCAGCGACACTAATTGTCGGTGGGTGGTATGACACTGAAGACTTGTATGGGCCATTAGCGACCTATCAAAAAATGTCTAAGCACAATAAAAAAGATAATGTACATATCATTATGGGCCCTTGGTATCACGGTCAGTGGAATCGCGGAGAAGGCGACAAAATGGGCGAAGCTAATTTTGGCTTTGATACCAGTGAGTGGTTCCAAGAGCATATATTACTGCCATTTTTTAAGCATAATTTAAAAGGCACTAAAGAAGCGTCTTTAGCGAAAGCGACGATTTTTGAAACGGGTGCAAACAGATGGCGTGAGTTTGATACTTGGCCGCCAAAAGAAACGAGCGATGTGACGCTTTATCTTGGTAACAACGAGCAATTATTAACTTCAACAGATAAGCAAGGTGGTTCGAGCGATTATATTAGCGACCCTAATAAACCCGTGCCACACTCTGCACATACAAGTCGAGGTTGGGATCGACCTTATATGGCTGAAGATCAGCGTTTTACAGCTCGACGTACCGATGTATTAGTATTTAATAGTGATGTAGCTAAAGAAGATCAAACTATTGCAGGTGCTATAGATCTAAACTTGTATGTTTCTACCAGCCAAAGTGCAGCGGACTTTGTAGTAAAACTAGTTGATGTATTTCCTGGTATGGATGAATCCACTAACAAAGTTGATGAAGCCACAGGTAACCGCCACGAATTAGTTAGATGGGGCATTATTCGTGGTCGTTTTAGAGACAGCATGAGTGAGCCCAAACCATTTGAGGCAAATAAACCCACTTTAGTTAATTTTGAATTACTGGATGTTTTACATACCATTAAACGCGGGCACAAGTTACAGATTCAAGTTCAAAGTAGCATGTTTCCATTTATGGATATGAACCCACAAAAGTATGTTGATAATATCTTTAAAGCCAAGGCTGAAGATTTCGTAAAAGCGCAACATAAACTTTACCATAGTGAGCAATACCCAAGTTCGATTTCATTTAAAGTTATAGGGCACTAGTTAAATTGTAGCTACTGCTCTTGAATGAGAAACAAATAATAATTGCCAGCTGATAAATATGTTTATCAGCTGGTGGTTATTAACTGTAGTAGCACCTACCTGATCTTAAAGTTTTGACACACCGGTTTATATTTCATCTGATAGACAGTTGTGAGCTGTATGCAGATATTGGTATAAGTTAAATTTAGCCCCACCGCCATAAATATTTTAATTTTGCCCGATAACATTATTCACTGCTGTTTTGATGCAAAATAACAAGCCTTGATTTTAGCTATTTTAATTACTTGTTTACAAAGGTAATTATTAATAGAATTATCAGAGTATGTAATATAGGCCGTTTTGAGGTGTTATAAGCCACCAAAATGGTGTTCAATAAGACGTTAGGCGTAAAGGGAGTTTCAACAATGTTTGGTAAAAATTCAACGATTCGAAAGTATAAATACAAACTTCGTCCCGCATTAGCTAAAAGGTATGGCGGTTCAGCAACGTATGCCAAAGGTCAAGTTGATAAAACCATTGATGAAATGGGCTTTGATAAAAGGCATATTCATTATGCATATTTAATGTATTGTGATGTTGCAACTTTCAAAGCTAATACACCTGTTAATGAATCTAGCGAGTCAATGAACAATACAATTACTTCCGTAACTGGAGTTGGGCTTTTTGGTGCTCTATTTGGTTCTTCACATTATGGCGGAGGGGGTGATGGAGGTTTTTCTAGCAGCGACTCTGGTGGCGGTGACTGATTTATGCACAACACATATAGGCGCGTTACGCAGTAATCTCTTATTGTGATTTCATCGCAGCCAGTTTTTTCCCGTATCCTTTTGGGATCGCTGAGGCACTTCGACTAAATGGATTTAGAAGGTAGAGCGAAGCAGGATGCCAGAGCCGAGACATTCATCAGTTAACCTGATCATGGCATTATTCAAGGCTGCTGGCTTCATTATTGGTAAAAGCATAAACAGTTGCCCTTACGTGGATAAATAGAAGTGAATGCCTTCACGTCATTCTGCGGCAACTGTATTGCCTTGTTCATAATCTAGAAAAACTGCAAAACACGACGCACTAATTAGTGTGAGCCATTACCACCTCAAATAAGCCACTCAAACACCTGCAATACCTTCCAAAACGCCATTAAAGCAACAGCAAATCCTCTTTTTATATTTCACATGAAATAGAAGTAAACGATTGAATCAAAATAGGAACTCGGCTATGGTTAATGCATCAATAAAAATAAATTAAAAACGAGTAATTCTACAGGCTCGTTAGTTCTTCGTGAGAAATCGTATGAAATTAGCGATCGGAAACATAGTTTTTACTAAAGTGAAAAGTGAATACGATGAAGACTGGTATGATTGGCTTTCTTCGGAATTATCGATCCCTTTTCTGAACAACTCAAAGCTTCAGATAAGACTTGATTTCAATGATCAAGAATTAGATGAATTCAAATCTGAATTAGAGAAAACACTAAATAATACATTGGCTCTGGACAAAGATGACAGAGAATATCTCAAGGAGCACCTATTCGCATACTATAGAGACTTTGTCTTAGACGTCGGAGAAGAGTGCCTTGAAGATATGCCAGCTCAGGAGAATGAAGATGATATATTTGAGTTCGTACATATATCATCTTTATCAATTAGCAGAAGCTCTATAACTGAGGAATTTTTCTGTCAATTTACAGGTGGATGCGATTGGGAGATTGAACATGGGATTTCTATATCTTTTAAGGACGGGAAGAATCTAGCTAAAGTTGGGGGTTGTGGACACATAAATAACTCTGATGCTTACGCGGATAAATCCATGGATAAGTATATTTATTATGGCAATATCGTCAAAACATATGCAGCGGAATAGCACTAACAAGCGGTTGTAATCTGACCTCGGCAGTTGAGCCGGGAGTTGGTATGACTCCTACTTTTAAGTTAAACACACTGATCCTGTACTAGATCGAGTCAATATTAGCCCTGAGAACTGGTTAAAACTGATAACGCAGTTTACTCGTGTATTCCATGGTGCAGTCGGTCGACTATCTTCACAGACGAGCTATTGTGAAAGCTTAGGCTGGAAACGACGAGCGAACCTTAGTAACAGTGAAAGTTATTAGCCTAGCGCTGAATATCATTAATTAAACATTCACACTGCAACAATGCAATTATTTGGCTGTCTGTAATTAAAATTTTGATTCCGATAATCAGTTTTTATAAGTATTTTAAGCGTGGAAATATTTAGGTTTTTAGCTACACGGCAAGTTTTGTGGTTCAATTTTGAGAGATAAATTAAAGTGGGTATCTACATAAAATCCTTCTTAAAACACCTGTAATACCTTCCAAAACGGCAATTAAAGCAACAGCAAATCCTCTTTTTATATTTCACATGAAATAGAAGTAAACGATTGAATCAAAATAGGAGCTCAGCTATGGTTTAACCATCAATAAACATAAATTAAAAACGAGTTAATCTAAAGGCTTGTTAAATATTACAGTGGAATAAACTATGGCTACACATTTGGTTTCAGAAGTGCAACATCTTGATAGAAACCCACCAGAAATTCACTACCTAATGTTGGAAGAAAGTGATAATAAATATTATTTTCGAGCAGGTGAAGTCATTGGCAGAGGTGTCGCAAGTGGAGGAGGAGAAGCTAAATTCGATATAAGCTCACTTTTGAAAATGAATGGTTATGAAACGTTTTTAAGAGATACTGATTGCGAATGGATGCACGAAATTCTAATAAACGAAAACACAACAGAAAACGAAAAATACTTAAAAGTATTAAATCGGTGCAAATTGAAAAATATTAATATTTAACAAATTGCTCCACTCCAAAAATGCAGCTGAGCAAGGCGTTGAGGCTTTTTGAGAACGATATGACATCCACTGCATTCAAAAAATTAGATGATTTCCTTAACAAGAGCGATCACGAATCAATGGATTGGTGTGATGGCGGGGAGTCCGAAATGGCTGAAAAGCTTATCGAAAAATTTGACGAGCAAGATTGGAAAACACTTAGCGAAGTATCGCAAAACAGAAGTCTTCAATGGCAGGGCTGCTTGGTCAGTATTTTATGTCCTCAGTACGGAGCAGTTGCTCAATATATTCTCGTTAAAATGACAGGTAGCAAAAATCCCGACATTGCGTTTGCAGCGATGTATGCGATCTCATTTTACTGCGGTATAAACGCAAATTCTGCAGGGCCTTTTATAGATGACTGTATTGTACATGAAGAGTTTAGAGCCAAGCTTAGATTGAACTCAGAGTTTTTGGCATCCATTCCCCAAGTAGGTAATTTGGTGGGGCGTAATTATGAACTGTTACAAAGCATTCTACGCGGCAAGCCATAACAAAGAGCTGCTAACAAGGCGTATGAGGTAGCATCTTGCTTTTTGCTACTTTTTGTTTGAATGACCGAAATGACGCATATGCGACTGTCAGATTTGATTGAATCCCACTAACCAAATCTGACAGTTCAAGGTAAGGTTTATTCATATAACGATTTTGAACATTACCTCTTAAACCCCAGCTGTGGTTTAAATTTGCTGGTTTATACACTCTCTAATTTCATTCAAGGTGGTTTCTTTTACTAATTTACCGTCTTGAAAAACAACCTCTAGCAGTCCTTGTGCTTCTTCTTGCTCGGTTACGTCATCAAACAAGGTGAGCTCGCCATTGACTCGCTCTATTTTTAAGAGCCCTTTTGCTGATTTTTTCTTTGCATCAGTTTTAGGATCTTTAAAAATAGCTAAGCGTTCACCAGCTTTGACTACGCTCGTTGCTTTTACTGCTGAGCCATGTGTATCGCGAGTCACATATTGGTAGCTGTAAGAGCCAATACCTAATACGACTTTTGATGCAAAGCCTTTATCCATCAACCTTTGTAAAATTTGGCGTTGACGGGTTAGCGTTATAGCATCACCATAAATAGCGCCAATGTGTTCATCAAGTAGCTTGTAGCCTTTTGGCGTTGTGGTGCCACCAAATATACCCCATAAACATTCGATGAGCCCTTTTACTTCACATTCCATCAGTTCAATGGTGTTGTTATCTTCAAAGCCAAAATATTGGCCATTAAAACGGTATGCCTCAAAACCTTTTTGTAATACTTCTTTTTCAGCTTCATCTTGAGTGGTGAATAGTTCACTGTAATCAGATACCGGTGAAACAGTATATCCAGTGAGTACTTTAACCGGATCACCTGAGTCTGGGCGTATAACTAACGTGCCGTCGCGCGCCATGATTTCGTTTTTTAATTGTGGTAAGTAATCAGTTACTAACGTCCAAAAGTCCCAGGTATCAGAAACAACGCTTAAAATTCCTTTTGGTGACTGCTCTTTCATTAAGTATTTGAAAAACTCAATTTCACCTTCCATGATCCATGAGCACGTAACCGAATGTTCTGTTGCATCAACAGAGCAACCTACAAGCTCGTTATCTACATTAGCGCCGTAATATTTTTCGGCAAATAAAACAGCAGGAATGGTGTCTGTGCCTACCAGTCCTGATGCTAAATGACCAAAACCACTCATAGCGGCAGCATGTTTGCCGAACATCCCTCTAAAGCTAAAGTCATGCCCTTGGAAAGGTACAAACTCCATAGGCATTGCTGTTTTTTGTGCAAATTCTTTAAATACTTTTAAATAGGCAACAGAGGTTGTGGTACTTGTTTGGATTGGCCAGTTTTCGCAGCTTAGTACCGTTTCAATCATATTTGTTAACCATTGAAAACCGGCTTTAGTATTGACGATTGTCATAGGCGGAACTAAATAAGGGACTAGCGTTCCCTCTGGTAATGCTTTTATTTTCAATGGTAAATAACCTAAGTCATGTAAGTCTTCTAAATACTTTACATCAACAGTATAACCAAGCATTGAGCTCATAATACGTTTGTGATTAGCAACTGCTGTTGCCTTATCCACTTTGAAAAACTCATTCCATTCTTCTAAAAGGTAGCTTTTAATAAAGTACTGTAGACCAACAAACGCCACTTTATCGTTATTTTCTATGTTACTAAGCTTTCCGCTTCTTGATGTGAAGTTTGCATATACTTCACTTACGTCAGGGTGATAGGCGCGGCTATGGAATTCTTTATAAACATCTTTTTGCATACTTGCAGCTATAATAGTCATGGTGTTTTCCTTACATCTCAATAATTTCTAAATTAATGTTGTTACTATGTTTAAATTCATTAGCTGGTTTAAACGAGTCAGTCGTGTAAATTTTGTCTATTAGTCCTTCAAAAACATCAAGCCCTTTTGAAAAAATACCGTGGGTAATAAAAAGAGAAACTTCAACTGCACCATTATTTTTTAGAACTTTGGCAAGCTCAATAAATGTTCTGCCACCATCGCAAATATCATCGGCAATCAGCACGCTTTTACCTTTAACATCGCCAATAATTTCTGTTTTGATTATTTCGCCTGTTTTTAAGTTTCTGACTTTTTGTGCTTGAATAACCTCAGGTACACCATTGAACTTTTCTGAAATTTTAATGGTCTTTTTGCTTGCGCCCGCATCAGGAGAAATAAGGGTCAGCTCCCCTTGTGACAAACGTTGGCTTAGCTCTTCGCAGCGGGCGAGTAGCGAAATTTGTTCAATATTGTTCACTTTATTTATTAAAGCTGGAGATACATCGCTATGGGCATCCCAAATAGTAACCTTTGCAAAGTTTAAGTTATTAATAAACTTTGCCATAACAGCAGCACCTAAAGCTTCTCCTTCAACGCATACTCTATCTTGGCGAGCATAAGGAAAGTAAGGAATAACAAGTTCAATAGGTGTGCTTTCATTTGTTAATCTTTTTAACGCATCGACAGCAATCATTAATCTAACCATGTTTGAAGAGTTGGTTAGCCGTTCAAAAATCTCTATTTTTTTAGAGTCTGAAAAATTAGCGGTATTAAATCTGACATGTTCTTCACCACCAGAAAAAGTGAAATTATCATAATCGATTAACGATTTACTTCCTGCTGAGTCATAGCTAAATACTTTCATTTTTTTGTCCTTTGAATGTTTGTGTCCTAACGACACAAATAAGTTATCAAATGTACTCATTACATTCAAGCTATTTTTTAAACTAAATTACTGAACTTATGATAGGTGTATGATTGTACTATAGGTTGAAATTGAGAAGTGTTTGATTTATTGTGTCATTAAGACATTAACTTAGCGTGAGCATATTGTGGCTAATCATTACGATATTACTGAATATAAAAACCCTTTATTTACAGTCGACAGTGTACTGTTCACAGTTAAAGAGGGCGCTTTAAAGGTTTTAATGGTAAAGCGTGCAAGCGAGCCTTTTGCTGGTAGATGGGGTCTCCCTGGCGGATTTGTAAATGTTGATATTGATGACAATGTTGGCATGACTGCGCTGCGTAAACTTAAAGAAAAAACCAGTGTTGCCCCTCAGTATTTAGAGCAATTACAAACGTATTCAGGAGTTAACCGAGATCCTAGAGGTTTTAGTGTTACTTTGGTTTATTTTGCATTAATTGCAGAGGCGCAAGTATCAACTCATATAGCAACTGTTGATGATGCAAAATGGATAGATCTAAATAAACTAACTGAATTACCTGTCGCTTTTGATCATAAGTTTATAATTGAACAAGCAAAAGAGCGGTTAAAACAGAAAGCGCTTTATTCAATGATCCCCGTATATTGTTTACCAGAGCACTTTACTGTTGGACAGTTTAAGTTAGTGATTGAAACTATTCTTGGTAAACCAGTACAGCGAAAGAGTATTATTAGGCGTATTGAAGCAGCTGATATGTTTGAAAAAGTCGATGAAAAAGTGAAGTCTGGTGGTCGCTTAGCGCAGCTATATAAAGTAAAACCTGATGTAGATATTGTGAACTTTGAACGTAACTTGAGTGTTTAATGTATAAGGTGAAGCGCTCCTAGACTCATTTATAAGAGCGCTAGTTTATTCCTGCTTATATGAGTATGTACTAGCTCAGACTAGATTATATTGAAGTATTTTAAAATCGAGTTAGACTGCACAACCATCTTGGCTATCAGTCCCCCCCGAAGAGTTTAAAACTAGGTATAAATCGGCAAGCTAGGTGTCTTGAGTTTCAAGGGAAGATCATTTACCTGATTTAATAGTGTAGTAAATCAAAGTCTTTCAGACAACATTGAAAGGTTATTCAATTCGGAGAAATAAAATGACAATGAAATTTAATATAGAGCATATAGCTTCTTACTACAAGTACCTTCAAGAAAGCAGTAACTATCCGAAGGATAGTCTTTATGAGCTTTTTCTAATTGGTAAACTCTACAGAGATAAAGACGTTGTAAAAGAAATTTCAGAAATCTTAGAAAAATACGCGGGTAAAGCTCAGTTAAAAGCTTTTAAAACCCGTAATAAGCTTCCTGAAAAATTAGATGATACCGGAAAACTCATCAGTACGCTTGTGCATTTTGCAGCTATAGATCCAGGTTTTCCTATTGGCAAGCTATATAATATGCTGGGGTATACACGTTTCTTTTTAAGTGAAGAAAGCGTTGCTAAAAAAATAAGTAAAGATCCTTCTATTATTTTACGACTCCAAGGCATAACGGGTTTGAACATAACGAATGTATTTGCAAGTGGTATTCCAGAAGAATTTGGAACACTAAGTGGGGTAAATACGCTTTACATTAAAGGGCCGTATACAGTACTCCCAGATTCTTTTAGTAACTTTAAGAATTTAGAAGTCATATCGCTAAAAACCCCTTGTTTACAAAAGGTGCCAGAATATTTTAGCCAATTAAAGCAACTTAAGGAGCTCACTATTGATCAGGCTAAAGGGGGCGAAACGGTAACCTTAGAAATGCCTACAGATTTGCAGCAACTTAGTAATCTTGAAACTTTAAAATTAAAAGGCTTAACCACTAAAAATATTGATCAATTAAAACTTCCGACTTCTATAAGAATATTGGAATTAGAAAATTTAGAAAATTTAAAAACCTTACCGGACCTTTCTTCCTTGAAAATATTAGAAGAAATAAAAGTTTTTGATTGCCCTAGTCTTACCAAAATTCCAGATAACATCCATCAATTAAAAACACTAAAAAAAGTACGGTTTAAGCGTCTGCCAAAAGTTAAAGAGATTGATGATACTTTAGTCTTTATGCCAGATATAGGTGTTATACAATTAGATGACTCGATAGACATTATAAATACTAGTACTACTCTACAGGTTTCTAAATTGACGCTTTATCGGGAAGATTTCCTAGCTTATATGATAAAAAACCCTGAAAGCTTTCCGAATTTAAAGGAATTAGAAATCTACAGTATTAAGGAATTACCACAACTTGCTTCCGGTTTAGAAAGTTTACCAGCATTAGAAACTATTGCTTGTTTTGGGATGAATGATTGTGATTTTTTATTCGCCAATCTAGGAGCATGCCGTAAATTATCTACCCTCAAACTATGGAACTCTGAAATAGAAAAGCTATCTGAAACGCTAAAAAATATAGACCTGCTTGACTCTTTAGAAATTCAACGATGTCCTAATTTAGTCATTGAAAGTGATGTGCTTCCTCAAAAAATTAACAATCTCGACCTTTTAAACATTAAAGAGTTTATTCCAGGAGAAAGGTTAATACAAACTGAAAAAGCGTCTTTTCAATCGCTAAGCATCTCCAATATGAAGAATTTTTTTAGTAAAATCGTAGCCAAAAGCTTAAGTCTATATTTTCCTAAAGCAACGGCAGATCCTGAGATTGACTATTCTGCTTATTTTCCAAAGCCAGAATACTTAAAAAAACTACAGGTTATTTGGTCAACAGCGGCTATAAAAGATGTTTTAAAACACTGTCCGCAATTAGAAAAACTGTTTATAGAAAATCAAAACGAAAGCGAAGCTGCACTTAATGTGCACCCTGCTACTCAATTAAAAGGATTAAAATTAGACTATTATAAAGCGCAAAATGTAAAAGAATTGCTTCAGCAGATGCCTAATTTACAAGCGCTCTCAATAGAAAATAACCAAATTATAAAAGATTTCCCTGCTGTACAGCTTCCTCATTTAGAAAAGCTTTCCCTATCGCGTACAGAGCTATCGTCTTTAGCAGCTTTAGAGGCTCCCAAACTAAACGATCTAGAGATAACGTTATGCTACGCTTTTGATAAAAAGGCTTATGCTGGGCTTAATCAATTTACAGCTTTACAGCGCCTTCACTTAATGGGCGTAGGCGACGATATTAAAACCATACCAGAAAGTTTAACCAGCTTGGATCTTATTGATTTTAACCCGCATCATAAAATTGAGAAACTTCCGGATTACGTTAAAGAGTTTTCAAATTTGGAAACGCTCTATTTCGACGGTATACATTTTATCGATTTCCCTAAATGGGTTGCTGATTTACAACATCTACAGTATTTAGGGATTAATAATTGTACGTTTGAAAATGCTATTCCTGAATATTTTCAGAAACTAAAATTGAAAGAGGTGAAATACTTCATTTCTAAATTTAGTGGTAATAACATACCCTCTAAAACCTATCAAAATTTGATAACACCCAATTACACGAAACTCAAAAAAAAATTCAGTCATGAAAAGCTTTCATTCCTTTTTAGTGCCGACGACTACTAAGATAAGATGCAAAAAGAATTAACTTACTTAATATGCACAGCGTAACCGTCCGGTAATAGCCAAATTTAAAAACTGACGTTGCTACTGCGTGGTGTTCTTTTTCTAAGGAGAACACCAGAGCACAAAAGTGACACCCATCTTAACGCTTTGCGCATCTTTAGCTGCTTTATTTTCTTGCATTTATAAATCGTTTTTTTCAACAATGCGCGGGGGTATTTCTTGTATTTTACAACAACAAAAAACAACAAATATAAATCTCTTGATTTACATTTAGATACAGAGTTAGACTGAAAGTATCAAAAAAATCAAAGGGTTTTCTGTCTGCAACTCGCGGGTTTAGATCCTTTGAATAAGTTGCTATCTGAACTAGGAGGTTGTGGTGCAAGGAATTTGTCGGCTTTGCCATTCTGAGTCAGTTTTAAAAGAAAGCCACTTCATTCCGAAGTTCATTGGTAAGTGGGTAAAAAGAACTGGTATTACAGGCTACATTCGGGAAAGTAACGAAGTTGATAAGCGTGCTCAGGATATCGCAAAAGAGTACTGGCTTTGTGGGGATTGTGAAGCGCTGTTTTCTGAGTGGGAGCGAGAGTTTGCAAACAAGATTTTTTACCCATTTGCTGATAAAGGTGAATCAGTAGCAAATTACGGTGAATGGATGTCAAGGCTATGTGCCTCGTTGTCTTGGCGGACGCTTACATATATTCGTAGTAAAAATGAAGCCGAACAAAAATCTGACGATTACAACAAAGCTCTAGATTATGCTGAGCGACATCTGGGAAAATTTCTTCTGGGTGAAGAATCAAATCTTAATCAATATGAACAGCATGTATTTCCTCTAGAGCGAATTGAATCAACAACCGAGTCAGGGTTGCCACCAAATATCAATAGGTACTTTTTGCGTACAATGGCTATGGATATTGTTGGTAATTCGACAGATTTATACGTATATACAAAACTTCCTTGTTTCATTGTTTTGGGTGTGATTAAAGCAAAAGATCTGAGGAAGATGAGATCTAGCAGAATAGCCATTAAGCACGGAAAGATTAGCCCCAGAGAATATTGGTGGCCTGATGGTTTCATCAATTACATTGTTGAGAAGGCCCAGGCAGTTTCAGATGCATACGACAAAATACCGGAAAAACATAAAGCTAGCTTTGACGAGTACATAAGGAAAAACCCGGATAAAGCGGCAAGCTCAAAGCTATTTGAGGCGTTCACACATGATCACGACCAATTTGGCAAAAAAGTATTCAGATAACAATCGGCGGCAGTCGGATCCAGTTTCGCTCGTGCCTCGCTACAACTGGCCCGCTGCGCCGAGCGTTATGTGGCGATAGGGCTCTATGGAAACTGAAGCAATGAAAGATAACATGGAAAAGGTTTTAACACTCCTTGAAAGTTCTCTGTGTGACTCAGAAGAATCAATGTTCAGTAGTAAAACACCTGAAGAGCTACTTGTTGTCGTTTCAGCAAACCTTGCCTCTGTTAAGTCTACTGGGTATCTTTCTAGCCCAGAGTAAATGGTCAACATGTTCTCACCTACTGCATCCTTGCAAGAAATTGCAATGGATAATGGCTGAGGTAGCCAATACGTTGAGCTAGCAGATCATTTCGAGCAAGCTCTAGAATCGTGCAGTTAAAAGCACATAACAGCTTAGATTATGGCTGTGCAATCGAAAAGGCTTAACAAAACGTTGCAATTGACTTCGTATTGTCACGAAATGTAGTTTCCAACACGTTAAGACCAAATTTATCTTAATTATCTCGATGCTTACGGTATTAAAAAGTAATATCTTCTAAATGGAATAAAATTTTGAGTAGTAAAAATGTACTTTCGTATTACCGCGATTGCTATAAAGAAGATAGCGCGGATTTAAATTTATGGGATTTGAGTAAATTAAAAAAACAAGACTGCTTAGTACTTGAAGGGAGAGATGATGTAGGCTCGGGTTTTTTACCGCGACTGCCAATTCCTCAAGAGTTTGCTGAGCAAATGATAAAGCGTGTTGAGGTATATCAACGTGAACGTGTTTTGTTGTATGTGCGTTTTATATTAGTCGGCAAGCTTGAGATAAAAGGTGAGATAAAACAAGTTGTTTCACCTATCTTATTTAATGAAGCCGTGATAGAAAAAGATGATGATTATTACTTTTCGGTTATCGACTCTCAACCTGAAATTAATGAATCGCTCACCCAACTGTTAATGCCAGAAGCAGAACCTCTTGATGAAACTGCCGATATTCAATCAGCTTATTTTTGGACTTCATTATTAAAACAAAGCCCATTAGCGCTAAACGTATTTGAACTTTTAAATTATCCTGAGCTTGTTAATTATGCCAAAATAAAAAAAGCCTTAAAAAGTAAAAATTTGACACTTTTACCTGCCTCTATGCTGGTGTTTGTTGAACGTTCAAGCAGCAGTCGAGGGGTGATCCATGAGCTCGAAGAAATAATAGCCTCAAAGATGCTTTCGCCCCCTATAGATGCTTTAATTTCAAATGATTTGCCGCCGAACACGGCTAAGTCGTTAAAGTATGACTACTTACCAGGCTTATTGTCAGCACCACAAAAGAAAGTTATTTCGATTGCTGCTAATGCGCATTTAGGCTGTGTGTCAGGGCCGCCAGGTACAGGGAAAAGTTATACCATTGCCGCAGTTGCTGCAGAGCACATGGCGCGAGGTGAGTCAGTACTTATTGTCGCGAATAATGACCCGGCACTTGATGTGATTGCCGATAAATTGAATGAGAATTTTGCGTTAAGTGAAGTATCAATCAGGGCTGGGCAAAAAGAGTTTTTAAAAAATCTAAAAGCGTATATTGCAGACTTATTGTCTGGTTATTTAGCGGATGAGCAGGAAAAAGCCCCTGCTATTTTTGAATCAGAGCTAAAAGCACAAAATGTGTTACTTAATGATTTAGAGCAACGGTTTGATAAGTTTTGTCGCAAAGCGATAATCCGAGGTCAACGCCTTAAAAGGCTTGAAGATAAAGACATTCAATGGTTAAGCAATTTATATCTCAAGTGGGCTCAGCGCAGTATTAAAAAGCTTGCAAAACAGTGGTCTGCTTTAGATGAAATTAACGATCAACAAACAAAAAGAGAGCTGCTGGCTAGTCGTTATTTAACCGTGTTAAAGAATACTAATTTGCGAACGTTAGTTAACACTCAGCGTAAATCGCTGCAGGCGTTTAATCAGGCTATTCGCAGTCGTACTTCTAAAAGGCAGTTTGAGCTGTTTGATAATATAGAATACTCATCATTGCTAGCGGCGTTTCCTGTGTGGTTAGTGAGTTTGAATTCGCTGTATAGGGTATTACCCTTAAAGCCGCAAATGTTTGATTTAGTTATTATCGATGAAGCAACACAGTGCAATATTAGCAGTTGTTTACCAGCACTTTATCGTGCAAAACGAGCGCTTGTAGTTGGCGATACAAAGCAATTAAGGCATTACTCTTTTTTAGCAAAATCAAAAGAGGCTCAGCTTCGCACTAAGAATCAACTATCACTCTCGAGTGAGGGGGTTGTTAGTTATCGTGATAATTCAATTTTAGATTTGACATTAAATACACTCAATAGCGATCAGCAATTAGCCTTTTTAGATGAGCATTTTAGAAGTAAACCTGAGTTAATTCATTTTAGTAACCGCTATTTTTATCAATCAAAATTAAAAGTAATGCAGCATCGCCCTTGTACAAGCAGTGGGCATTTATTTATCCATCGCGTTAATGGTGAAAGAGATAAAAATGGCGTTAATCAGCTCGAAGCCAACGCTGTAATCGCGAGCATAAAACAGCAAATGAGTGATGATCGAGAAGCGGGTGTTTATCACAGTATCGGAATTGTTTCGCCATTTCGAAGCCAAGCAGATTTTATAGCAAAGCAAATAGACGCTAATTTTAGTGACGCTGAAATAATTAAACATAAGCTCAGAGCCGCCACTCCTTTTGGTTTTCAGGGGGAGGAACGCGATGTTATGTTGATCTCTTTTGCCGTCGATAATGATGCAAAACGTGCGGCAGTATATTTAAATAAAGCAGATGTTTTTAACGTGACTATAACGCGGGCAAGACAAGCACAGCATTTATTTTTATCCATTGATGAAACACAGTTACCAGAACATTATTTATTAAGACGTTACTTAGGCTCGGTAAGTGAGTTTGCAGCCGCTCATACGTGTTTGTCTGATGTCGATGATTTTCAACGCGATGTAATACAAGAGCTGATGAAATTGCAGATAGAAACATGGCCTGGGTATGCTGTTGCGGGGACCGAGGTTGATATTTTATGCCGCTATCATGGCCGCTACTTAGCTGTCGATCTGATTGGTTACCCTGGACCTTGGGCTGATTTCTTTGAACTGGATACCTATAAGCTATTTAGTCGTGCCAATATTGAAATGCTACCCATAAGCTATGGCTTATGGGTTGTCGATAGAGATACCTGTATGCAAGCAATTGTTAGTCGGTTGAAGATGAGTAACAACAAGACTTAATATTTATTTAGGCTTGTTGTGTACTGGCATCTTTAACTTCTTTAGTTTCGAACAAGTTTACTTCGGCACTTGATTGGCTGACGCTGTTTTTTTGTAAGGCAATATAGAGATCTGAATGCACGTAGATGCCGTCTTTACCGGATGTCATACCAGCAATTTCAAACCATGATAGTAATTGCCGCTTTCTGCCAGCAAGTTCTAATCGAATACCACGTTTTTTAAATATCACGTCTAAATCGGCGAGCATGGCCATGACACTTAAATCTAAATGGGTGAAGCAGGGGACTGCGTCGATAATAACGCATTGCGTGTCGTCTTTTTGCCGCGCATATTGTTCTAGCAAACGCCGTTTAAAGTAACCGGCATTAAAGTAAGTTAAAGGAGAATTAAAACGATAAATAAAGACTCCTTGTACTGACTTTGCTTTATCTGTGGCATCAAGGCTCCTAACAACGCCCTTAATATCAACACCTAATATATTGTCGGTAGGGCGCATTACGGTGCGAATAAACTGGAATAACCCCAATAGTACAGCGAGAGTGATGCCTGGTATTACGCCAATAAATAACACTGCGAATAAGGTGGCTAGCGCAAGGTAAAATGCTTGTTTGTCTTTACGCTTTAATAGCCAAATGGCTTTTAAGTCTAATAAATGGATTGAAGCAATAATAAGCACAACACCTAATGCTGCACTGGGAATAAATTCTAGGGGAGCGGTTAAAAATAGGGCGATAACAGCAATAATTCCCGCTGCGATAATCGACACTAATTGCGTTTTACCACCGGAATCATCGTTAACAGCTGTACGAGAGTCTGCACCACTGACTGCAAAACCTTGTGATAAAGCAGAGCCAATGTTCGCAATACCTAACGCTCTAAACTCTTTGTCAGCATCTATGTCGTAACCATTTTTAGCGGCAAAACTGCGGGCTGTAAGCATCATACTGACAAAGCTGACTATTGCTAAGTTAAGTGCAGGCACGACAAGTTCACGAATAATACCAATATCATAAATAGGGGTGTTAAACACTGGAAGGCCACCGGTTACAGTGCCAATTGTGTTGATATCATACTGTTTTAAATTAAAAACCCACACTAATAGGGCACCAAATGCGATAGCAAACATCGATGCTGGCCAAGTCGGTTTTAGTCGCTTCATGGCAAAAAAAACACCGAGGGTAAATAGGGCCATTAATAGAGTCGGGATGTGGGTTTGTGATAAATAAGTAGGCACACCTCCTAATCGTTCAAGTAAATATCTGTCATCGAAGGTAAAACCGAATACTTTAGAAAATTGGCTGACAATAATCGTAATTGCAACACCGTTTAATAAGCCCATTAAAATAGGCTTGGATAAGAAGTCTGCTAATACCCCTAATTTAAATCGGCTAGCAATAAAGCACCAAAAGCCAGTCATCGCGGTCATAGTTACAACGAGTTGCCAGTGTTTAACACTGTCCCCAGCTGCAAGTGGTGTCACCACCGCAGCAATAACCGCACATGTTGCTGCATCTGGTCCGACAATCAATTGTTTGGAAGTACCAAACAAGGCATATAAAATCATAGGTAATATGCATGAATATAGCCCGACAGCGGCGTTAACCCCAGTAAGTTGTGCATACGCGATAGCAACAGGTAGAGCAACGGCGGCAACGGATAACGCAGCCCTCACATCATCAGCAAACCACTTTCGTTCATAATGAAGTAAAGTGTTTAAACCCGGCATAAAATCATACAAACGCGACAGCACTAAAGTTTCCTTATTTAATCGTAAGCACACTTGGATAGTAAATTTAATATACCAACAAGTATAGCTCAGGGTTGAGGATTTTTTTAATAAATAGCAGATACTTAGGCTTAGGAGTGCTTTTGATTGAGTGTTAAGTCTGATGAAAAAGTTTAAGGGTGAGCGATATTAGCTGGTTGGTGTTACCACATCGCTAATATCATACTAGATGGTGGTTAAGATAAAACCAGCGCAGAGCAATGGCTTTATCTTAGAGTGTGTAAATGCTTATTAGAAACTTTTAGCGTGCAGAGTATTGGTGAGCCTTTAATACTTCAAGAGAGACTACTTGTAACGATTTTTCATGGGTGGCCTCAAGTATAACCGGCGGAGCTACGTTTTCAGCAACCGCATGGTGCCAGCGCACGGCACATAAACACCATTTATCACCAGCCTTTAGGCCTGCAAAATCGTACATTGGATTAGGCGTTATCAAGTCATTGCCTTGTGCTTTTGAAAACTGTAAAAATTCATCAGTCATGATGGCACATACACTGTGGTTACCAACATCAGATGCAGGGACATAGCAAAATCCTTCTCGAGTGTAGCCTGTATTCCCGCAGCACAAATGCAAGCGCGTACCTAATACATTTAATTGATTGCTCATAAAACTACCTTGTTATAATTTGTATTGTTTTACATTGAGTCTGCTTTCAGACTATGTGAAAACGTGGTGGATGAAAAGCTGAATATTGATAGATAGCATGGAGATCACAAATAACATAGCCATTAAAAATATTAAACGTCAGTTTATTAAACTAATGGCGAGGCCAAAATCAGTTCAATATTCATTTATAGTTGCTTGTTGTGTGATTATTGTGCAATTGTGTTTTTGTTGGCTAGCAATTTTTACGTTTACTGTACTAGTAAAAATTTATTATGGTAGCTTTGCGGCTACTATACGTTTGTCTTATATCCAGAATCTATATATATGTGAATATGGTATTTGAATAGCTTTTGATTTCAAATAAACACTTAATTGTAATTGGCAGTATAATTACAGTTTTTATAAGCTCTCGATGTATCAATACTATGGAGCTTTACATTGTTACACGTGAGGAAAAATGAGTAATCTAAGTCTGAAAAATAAGCTGTTGCTATTAGCTATTTTGCCGCTCACGCTGCTGTTAATTAGTTTAATGGCCAGCTCATATTATTTAGAGTATCAAAATCAGCAGCAAAATTTTGTATCGTTTAAAACAAAATTAATTGCTGACAAAGAAAGTTTATTAGCAACTGAGGTTGAGATAGGCCGCCAAATAATTAATTACGAACTAGCCAAGGGGACTAAAGAAGATGCAAAAAATGCATTGCGAGATCTCACTTTTGGTAAAGATGGTTACTTTTTTATCTATGATACAAAAGGCGTTAGTATTTTCCATGCGTTATTGGGTGATGCAATTGAAGGGCAAAATAAAATAGCCATGACCGATCCTAATGGTAAAAAAATAATTGTTGGGTTGCTTGAGCAAGCAAGACAAGGTGGCGGTGCTTTTTATTATGCTTTTCAAAAGCCTAATACAACGGGTTTAGTTGAAAAAATGGGCTATGCAGCGATGGTTCCTGGTACAGATTGGATGCTAGGAACGGGCGCTTATATGGATGATATTGAAGCTGAGCTAACAAAATACCAAGCAACAATACAAGCTCATATGAATGAAAAAGTAACGACCCTGTTATTAATTGCATTATTTTGGGTGGTGTTGACGGTGTTTTTTGCCTTAATTGCGGCAAACAATATGGTAAAACCAATTCACAATATGGTGCAAAACTTAGATGATATTGCAAAAGGCGAAGGTGATCTGACTAAGCGCTTAGAAGTGCATAGTAACGATGAAATTGGTCAATTGGGTAATTCATTTAATGTGTTTGTTAGTAAACTACATAGCATTATCACCAATGTGGCAGATGTAACCCGTGATGTAAAAGATTCATCAAATGATATCAATACACAAACACAGTTAATTGAAAATCAGTTAGTAAACCATAATCATGAAACTGAGCTGGTAGCAACGGCGATCACCGAAATGTCAGCAACATCTCAGGAAGTCGCGCAAAATACCACACAAGTGGCGGTATCAACCCAGTCAGCCACGCAAGATGTTGCCAATGCTCAAAAATGTGTAGATGTTTCTTTAGAAGAAGTTTCAAATTTAATGAGTGAGATTAATCAAGCTGCTGAACAGGTTAATTCATTAAGTGAACAATCTAAAAAAATTAACAGTGTATTAAGTGTTATCGGTGGCATTGCTGAGCAAACTAACTTACTGGCCCTTAATGCGGCTATTGAAGCTGCAAGGGCTGGCGAGCAAGGCCGTGGTTTTGCGGTTGTAGCTGATGAAGTGAGAAGTTTAGCCAGTCGTACACAAGAGAGTACGTTAGAGATTAATGAAATGCTTAATGAGTTACATACGCTAGTCACGGCTGCGGTAAAGGCAATGTTGGCAAGTCAGCAAAGCTGTAATCGCTCAGTTGAGTCATCTCGCGCAATTTCTGAAAGTTTAGGAGCGGTAACCAGCTCGGTTACTACAATTAACGATATGAGCACACAAATAGCTACCGCTGCCACAGAGCAAAGTAGTGTAACTGAGGAAATTAACCGTAACGTTTTTGCGATTCAAGAAATCGTTAATGAGCTTACTCGTTCAATTAAAACAACCTCATCAGTCAGTCATCACTTAGCTGGTCGAGGGGAGAGTTTAGGCGATTTGGTAGGTCAGTTTAAGATCTAATATAAACAAAAAATAGCGGTATTATTGTTGAGCAGTAATAAATAAAGATCAGGCTTTAAATAGCCTGATCTTTGACTTTAAATATAAATGAATCAGTTTAAACTGAACACAAAACCGCTAGATTAGCTATTGAGTTTGCCCGTTGACGATTCTAAGTGTGCACGCACAAACCATTGAAACTGTTCTAAATCGGCAAGTTGGCTAATTAGCATATCCTCAGATACAGGATCGAGCTCTGATAGCTTGCCAATCGCACTTCGGTGATCGCCATTAATCCCATTGTATACTTTATCAAGCGCAACTAAATGATCTTTTACCAAGCCCTTACCAATTGCGTAATCTTGCCATGAACGACGATCAACTATCGATTTTGGAGTACCAACCGGAACTCCGCCCAGCGTAGCGATTCGCTCGGCGATGGTGTCGGTCATTGCTCTGATCACTTCAACCTGAGGGTCGAGCATTTCATGCACGCCAATAAAATTTGGGCCAACTACATTCCAATGAATATGTTTTAGAGTCAATTGTAAATCGATCAGTGCGACCATGCGGTTATCAAGTGTAGCAATGGTATTTTTTGCAGATTCTTCATTCATACCTGGGGCAGTAAATTCAGCGATTTTGTTTGTTTCGTTATTGTTACTCATTATTCCTCCTGATTTATAAGGAATGTTCACAGCGTCTAATAAAGTCTATGAACATGCGTTAGTTTATATAAAGCAATGGCTGTGCCGATAAAAATTATTTTTTAAGTTTCTGATATTTAATAATTTATATGTTTTTTGAAGTTGGGTGATGAAAGCATTTCTTTGAAATGCCATGAAAAATATGCACTTTTTTGTAAAATCTGCAAAATAAAAGATGCTGTTACGTGTTAGCGAATTACTTACTCTCAATAATAACTGTGATACAGAAGTGTATTATCATTGTTGATTAATCATCACTTACATATACTCAACCCATCTTGTTATTAAAGGAGAAGTGCATGTTGAGATTTTTTTCTATCGAGCAGGGGGTGATCAGAGAGTTAGAGCCTTCATCCGATACCTCTCTTGAAGCATCAATCAGAAATGCACACTGGATTGACACAATCAACCCAACGGAAGATGAGCGAAATACGCTCGCAAAAACGCTCAATATAACTTTTCCTGAGTCAGGGGATGTGCAAGAGATTGAAGCTTCATCGCGATGTTTTATCGACAATGAAGGCTTGCATGTGCACGCATTGTTTATGTCGCCCAATGAAGGACGTTTTAATACGGTAACAGTGGCCTGTTTACTTCAGGATAACTGTTTGCTGACCATTCGCGATGACGAGCTGGCTGACTTTCGATTGTTACGCTTAAGAGCACGTAAAGGTCAAGTAATGTGTGATACGCCAAAACAGTTATTGGTTACATTATTCGATCAAAAAGTCGAAAACCATGCTGATATGCTCGAGGATATGCATCATCAGTTAGAGAAGCTCAGTGCATATGTACTAGAAGAAGATGACTCTGATCTAGAAGAAGCGGTCAGTCGTATCGCGCGTTTAGAGGATGCGAATGGGAAAGTGCGTTTGTGTTTAATGGATACGCGGCGCAATATTTCGTTTTTAATACGTCGTTTAGGTGTACAAAATGAGGATCGCGAATCACTACGAGAAATTGTACTTGATATAGATACGCTAATGTCTCACTGTACCTTTTTGTTTGATAAGGTGAACTTTTTGATGGATTCAACACAAGGTTTTATTAACATTGAACAAAATCAAATTATCAAAACCTTCTCTATTGCTTCGGTGGTTTTTTTACCACCTACCGTAGTCGCCAGTGTATATGGGATGAACTTTAATATAATGCCTGAGCTGCAATGGGAATGGGGTTACCCATTTGCAATTGGCATTATGTTGCTATCGGGCTTTGCCCCTTATTTATTTTTTAAACACAAAGGCTGGCTGTAGTGTGTGCCAAGGACTACTTGGCATACACGATTACACGAGTTTATATTCATTTTATACGGATAGCGGTCTTATTATCACCTTGCATTAAGATAATAAAGCGGCCGCTAGGCGTACAAAGTCTGACGAGGTAAGTATACCCACGAGTTTATTTTTTTCAGTGATCACAGGCATGCAACCATGGCGGTTATCAACAAAAAACCGAGCAACATCTTGCAGTGGTTGGGTTGCTAGTACAGTGGCAAAATCGGTTGCCATAATAGTGTGTATTTTCGTTTGTTTTTCCTTTCGTTCAAGTGCGCTAGGGCTGTAATTAGCCATAATATTCATCACTTGGGCAATCATGATTTTTTGTGTCAACATACCCACTAGTTCGCCATTGTGATCAATTACCGGAATATGGCGGATATTTTTTTCCTTCATTAGATTATGTGCGTCGTGTAGGGTGTTTTCTGCACTTACGGCATATGGATCTGATGTCATTAAATCTGCAACTGTTTGGCTCATTTTGGCTCCTGTTAAATTACTAACCAGAACTTTGGTTAAAAAGGTTTACTAAAATAGCTACTGGAGACAGATTTATTATCCAGAGCTCATATTATTATTTATTCTAGCCTGGTTTTTTCTTATTGCACTTTATCAAGATCAAGGCTTTGTATTTTGTATAGAAATAGTTTTTAGCTTGGCCATCCATAGCCATTGAGGATAGATTTATTATCCGAAGCTCAGATTATTTATCTTTATGCGAAAAATTATCCCTGAGTGTACCAACCCAGCTTGAAAATTTATGCATCGCCGAGCTGCCTTTGCCCAGTAGCTCATGCATTTCTGCTTCAAAATGGATTTGTTCTTTACTACTTGGCTCTGGTAATGGCGGTAAAATATGAGCAAAGTAGGTTTTATCAAGCAGGCGGTGTAATAACCGCTCGCCAATAAAGGGCTTGCCGCTGTTGAGCGCTCTAGCTCCTTTAATTAGGTTACGAATATCATATTGGGTTGGGCTAATGTCGGGCACTTGTTTAGGGATATTAAGTAACTTATATACCCCAATACGTGCTGTACGAATAGAGGCTTCCATCGTGAATATAATATCGTTGTGGGTTTCAACAAATTGACCAATCAAACCTAAGTTTGTACAACCTTCAGGAACTGAGGTGGGTCTGTCACCAGCTGCACGAGTCATAAATTGAGCTGTGATATAAGGCATTAGCGCTGTACGTATCTTGGTATTGGCAATGATTTCATCAAGCTGCTGTTCAATGCCCAAATGGTAGCAAAGCTCCGTAATTATTTCTTCACCGCTACATTGTGGCATTGTTTTAACGATACGATTACCTTGTTTGTCCATTAATAAACCATAGACCCAAAGTACTAACGTATCATCGGGTTGATCTGGAAAATGAGGTTGGCGGTTACACGTTACACTCAATAGCCAGTTAGAGTCTGTAAAAGTAATAATGCCGCCAGTTACCGTGCGACCAGAGTAAGGATCGTTTACTGATAATGTCTTTAGCTTATCTATAAGTGGGGATGGCTTGCAAGTTAGTGTGGCTGACTCCCACATAGATTTATCAATATCGCCATAAAATTTTTCGGGTTTACCAAAAACAGCTGATTTCTTCGCGAGGTTTTTCCATAAATTCCACCCGCTATTTTCGCCGGGATCGTGTTTTTCACAGTTTAGCTCGGGCACATTTTGCATGTCGCCATAAGCGGTATGCTCTGTCATTGAACCCGTTAGTGCATAAACTAAATCGTCTGGAGCAACGTTAATATGCTGTGCTTGACCTTTTATAGTGGCATGGATCCCCGTTACGGTTTTTTTATTACCGGTAAATGTTATATCCAGATCGTTTACACGGCTTGCAAATTGAAAATTCACGCCTTTGTCTCGTAATAAATTAGCAAGCGGTTTAATAAAGGTATCGTATTGATTATATTTCGGAAAAAGTAAAACAGACATGTCGGCAAAGCCATCAATAGAATCAAGAAAGCGATGCAAATACAGTTTAGTTTCTAACAAGCTATGACAATTTTTAAAGGCAAACATAGTACGAAATAAAAACCAAAAATTGCTTTGTAAAAAACCTTTGCTGAAATAGTCTTCAATGCTGAGATCGTCAAGCTCTTCTTTGCGCTTGAGCATTAAACGGATCAGCTCCCATTGCTGGGCTTTATTCAGGCCAAAGTCACTTGCATCGAGTATCTCACCGCATTTATTTATTAAACGGGCTTGTGAGTAATTAGCGTCGTTATCATTAATTAAACGGTACTCATCAAGCACAGAATAGCCTTCGGGCAGTTCAACAGCGGGAACGTCTTGAAACAGATCCCACAAGGTGTCGTAATTCCAGTTCATTTCACGGCCACCACGAATAATATAGCCGTCATCAGGGTTACCCGCGCCATCCATTGAACCGCCTTCAATATCCATTTCTTCCAAAATGGTAATATTTTCAGCGCTCATATGGCCATCACGGATAAGATAAAATGCCGCTGCTAGGCCACCAATACCTCCACCAATGATCCAAGCATTACGTTTTTCTATACCGGGTGTAGGCAGCGTTTTATGACGTGCATAAGGAGCAATAAAATCATGAGGGGGCAAGGTATTAAGTGGTTTATTGCCCCAAAAATCAGCCGTTGCGTCAGCTTCATGTTGGAAATTACTTGCTGCGGTTGCAGAAATATTAAACTTCGCTATTGCTTTATTCGTCATTAGCCATCCCTCTTCATGAATATAGATAAGTGTCAGTACTGTTTGCAAGTCTCTCCATAATTGCACGAGGCAAGCATAGTCATGTTGCAGTAGATCAAAGTTTTAGTTCGCGAGGGGGTTTATAAGTTAGCTGCTGGAAATTGATTTGTTATCCGAAATTGAGGTTAACAATGGCAACTTAACCAAGTTGCCATTGTTAAGGCGTTTATTTTTTTTATTACTCACAGCATACTAAAAAGTACCGAGGCGACTAACAATACAGCCATAAAAATATTGAATGCTCGTAGGCGCTTGCGATCTTTTAGCCATACTTGTAGCTTTTGTCCGACTAACGTCCATGAGCAGACACAGGGTAAATTAACTATACCGAAAATAAGACCTACAAGTACCACTGCACCAATTCCTTTGGATGGGGCATAAACACTCACTGCACTTAATGCCATAGTCCAGGCTTTCGGGTTAACCCATTGAAATAAAGATGCTTGTACAAAAGAAAAAGGTCTAGTATCGCTATTTTTAGCACCGATAGGAGTTTTATTACTGGCAATTTTATAAGCAAGATAAAGCAAATAAGCCATGCAAAGCACTTTTAATAGCTGGTAACTCCATGGAACAAAGTCAAATAATTGCATGACACCTAAACCAACCAATACGAGCATGATCACAAAGCCAATTGTTACGCCGAGTAAATGTGGCAATGAACGTTTAAAACCAAAGTTAGCGCCTGAGTTCATTAACATCAGGTTGTTAGGACCTGGGGTGATGGAAGATACAAGTGCAAATAATGCTAATGCTGATACCAATTCAATATTCATTTATAGTTGCTCAGTTGATAATGATTGTGCAATTATATTTTGTATGGCTCGCAATTTTTGCGCTTATTAATCTATTAAAAATTTACTTTAGCAACTTAATATGAAAAAAGATCGAATTAACGACAGGATATTGCAAGAATTAAAGCGCAGTGGTCGAATTGCCAACGCTGAACTTGCTGATTTGGTTGGTTTATCCCCATCAGCATGCTTGCGCCGTGTACAAGAGTTAGAAAAAGCAGGTGTGATCAAAGGCTACCGAGCAGTTATTAATAATCAAGCGTTTGGACTTGGTTTTGTCGCGTATGTGGGGGTGGGTTTAAATGAGCACTCTACGAAATCACAACGAGCTTTTGAACAAGCACTTGAGTTTATTGATGAAGTTAAAGAGTGCCATAATGTCACAGGAGCATTTGAATATTTACTTAGAGTAGAAACCGCTGATATTAAGTCTTATAAAGCATTCCATGCTGATGTTTTAGGATCAATCCCACAGGTACGAACGATCACTTCGCATGTAGTGATGGACTCACCAAAAGATGAGCGGGCGTAAAGTAGTTGGATAATCTATCTTATTAATAGTTGAGGTTAATAGAGCCTTGCTCGCAAAGCTCAAAATTAAGGCGAATTAATTAAATATTATCTTTCATAGTAGTTACATGCGCCTTTAGTTGAATAACCATTTGGGCTTGCTTTATACCATCCAGATCCAGGGCTGGCTTGAGCACACATCCTATAACCATTTACTTTACTTGCATATACATACCATGGATCAGTAGCGGCAGATGCATTAGATGCTATTGCTGTAAATATAAAAGTTGCAAGCAACAAAGTGGTGTTAATTAATTTCATATCATCATCCTTATTTATAATTTAATATATTGATTTTAAATGAGTATTAAATTTAAAATCAATAGTGTACCGATATTAGCACTGTGTATTGTTTGCGTAAAGGGTTCTTTAAAAGCATGTGTTATGAAAAAATTTAGGTGTAGGGAATTTGCACATAAAGGGATTTTCATTTTAATAAGTATGCTGGCGTTATTTATGTTGCTTCGATTTAACATTAGGACATATTAAGGTAAGTTTTTGATAAACTTGTAGCCACATAGAAGTCACAGGCAATAGTCAGCTTTTTATGTGAAGAAGAGCCATTTTATTGTTAGAATGGCTCTTCTTTAGTTAAGAACTATAGTAACTATCATCGCTGATACGCAGTGCCATACAATCGCTGTGGCCGTTTATAATCATGCTTTTATCAACGCGTACGCCAGCACCGGCGTATTTACCTGCTGCGGTAAAACTACATATTTGCACAAAGTAATCAGCTACTTTAGGAAGGGCAAATAACTGCTGGTATATTTGCTCTTGAGAGGCAAAATGACCCGTTGTTTTTTCTATTACGTGTTGTTGTTCATCAACGAGTTGAATATTTGCACCGCATCGACCAACAATCGGTTTAACGACATAGCCTGTTTGCAATAGCTCATCATTTAAATCAAATGCAGTATTGAGTAAAAACGGATGATTTGGAAATAAACTCCACAGTACTGGCAAAATTGCTTTATTACTGGGTATTAATGTCCATAGCGGCTCAAAAACCATCACATTTTTACGAAGTAATACATCGACCAAGCGTGGGGTTTTACCAGATTGCCAGTGCGGCTCAAAATCATCGCTTTGGGATTGATCTGCCTCACACTCTAGTCTTATTTGATCAAGAGCGGTTTCCCATGACCATGTTTTCCAAACGTAACTGAGTTTTTCGCCATCTGCATCAACAATATTACCCGCTGCGTCCCAGTGTAAATCAGTCAAACCAATGATTACTTTGCACTCAAAACCAGCGGCTTCAATGGCTTCTTTCATAAACAATGCATGGTAATGTTCTTCTGGCTCATCATCTTGCAATATATGGACAAGGCCGTTTACTTCACTTTTTCGCCATGCCCTTACTAAATCTTTAAATAAATCATGGCCGGCATCAATGCCCGTTTTAACACCAAAGTGTTTGGCCCATTTACCTTGTACTTTGCCACTTTCCATATAGCACGATGCTGAATCGCAGTTGTATTCATAGACTTTCAAGCCTGCGGGAGTTAATGCAAAATCAAATCGACTGGTGATCAGTTGATTTAAGCGATTATCCCAGGATTGGCGGATCTTATTGAGCACCGCATCGGGTAAATTAAACTTTTTTAATAGCTCAGGATGCTGCAGTACATAGTCTGTTGCATGCATAAACAAGCCATGTAATTCATTGGTAGCATGTTCAATAGTTTGTTGAGCGGTTTTTGAAATTGTAAAATAATGATGTTGATCAGCATTAACTGAAGTCAATTTATGCCCATGCATCATCTCTACGTAGGCTGCTTCATCGTCATTGGCAATGTTAAGCCATGACTTAGTGGCTTGCCCATAATCAGTGGCATATTGGGCTTTTATGGCAAACAGATCAGTGCTTATTTCAGGCGTCGGTTCACTAAATTCGCTGTGCTCAGTTTGTGTCATCCAGCCTAAAATAGTGGCGTCACTGTAAGAGCACTCAATCCAGTAGTCACCTTCTTTTGTGACTTTCGCTTTGAGTTCGCGACACCACTGTTGATCTTGCGGCCATAGCTGATGGGCCACGTTTTGTTCAGCAAGACGAATTTTATCCTGATGTACTTCAACCACCACCGCAACATGGCCAGTTTCTTCAAATTCACCGCCTTCTTCCCAAATGAGTAAACTTCCTACCACTGGGTGGTGTTTTGCACCATTACGAAATGCTTGTAAAGGCAACCTGGTTTGATTGTTTATGTCACGCACTGAGCGTAGCTCAAAAATATCGTAAGCCATTGCAACATCATCAAAAATATAGCCATGATTGAGATACATCCAGCGTCGCGCAAATTCAACACATTGCCATTTATAGCCCATGTAAATACCATCGAGGTAACTACGATAGGCGCTACGGTTAGGATAAATTGTTTCGTCAGCTGTATCGTAATCAGACGAATAAACAGCAACATTACCAGGCGCATAACCTAATAATTCACCAAACTGACTGACAGGAACGCGGGATTTGATAGACAAAGTAATTCAAAATTAAGGAGTGATAATTTGCAGACGATAGGAGTGAATAAGGCCGATAGCAAGATAATAAATATAATCTTTCAGGCATTTTATATGTTGCTGCTAGATGCGTTAACCAACCGTTATTGCGTATTACAAAGAGCTCATTAATCACTTAATTATCATTTAGTTGATTTACGTCTTTATTGTCCCCATATTAACTAAAAACAGTCATTAAAGGGAAGTTATGCGTCATTATCCATTATATAAAATTGATGAAAAATGTTTACGTCGCTTAGGTCAGGGAGTTTTAAAAACTTATAATTTAAATAAAATTATAGGTTTAGATACTGAAAAAGCAATCGCTAAAGAGTGTGAAGACTTACTTGCGCTGAATGAAGATTGTAATGCAGAGCATTTTGCCGAGCTTCGTCAAAGGCGGGTAATTAGTGACAGCGTGCCAGATGATGATCTATACGCGCAAGTTGTAGAAGCTGATGATGGTAGCTTATTTATAGTCAGTGTTTGTCGTAATGATGATGACGAGACTATGTTTGAAGTGTTTAGTGAGCATTCGTTATCAGAACCATTACTTGCACAGCTGGTCCGCTATATTAGTAAGGTATTTTGCTGGTGTACGCCTAGATATATTTGTGTATGGCCAGCACCAGGATCAATACCAGCCAAACAACTGCTAAGTTTGGCCGGTAGCCGCGCTGTTGATTCATTGTTAGCAGCACAAGATCCTAAACTGACTGTTGATGAATTACTCTGTGCAGATATTGCATTGCAGCCGTTTGAACTTGATAAAGATTGGCCTTGGTATGAGCGTGACTATACTCAGTTTTTAATGCAGCATCCTGAAATGGCAACAATAGTACCAATTAGCGAAAAAGACGATATCAGCGAAGCTATTGCAGCCGGATTGTGCAGCGCGGCGTTTTATAGAGGTAAGCCACTGGGTATGATAATGGCTGAGTCGAGCGATGAGCTAGGGTTTAACGGTTTACTAATCAGTGATATTTTTATTACTGGGCAATTTAGAGGACAGGGCTTTGCATCCCCAATGCAGCGTTTATATTATCAACAGCATATGCAAGATTTTGAATTTTTCTTTGGCTACATTCATGCTGATAATAAACCTTCGTATAACAATGCACTTAAACAAGGACGAGAGTTGCTGCGCCAAGAAGTGTACCTTCCTGCGCATTTATTCTTATAGTTGTTTTGCTATTAATTTCAAAAAAATTAATCAGCTAGAGTAAAAACTTGGTGTTGTCTTGTGGCAATATAGTGGTAATTAAGCTAGCCTTTTTATGGTTATTAGTTTTATTAAGTATGATATGAAGCCTAAACGTTTGACTCGTTATTTGCCGCTTAATTCATTAGTTATGTGCTTGGCAGCTTTGCCAAGTTTTTCATATAGTAATGAGCAAGATACTAACCTATTTGAGATCCCGCTTGAGAGCTTACTTAACATTGAAGTTGTGAGCCCTTCACAAACCGTAAAAAAGATAAGCCAAGCGCCGAATATTATTAGCTCAGTTAACGCCACTCAAATTGCAAGTATGGGCGCGCGAACGCTATCAGATATATTGAAAATGTTGCCTGGCGTACAAATACTATCGCGGCGAAATGGCCGAGACATGGTGTGGATCCGAGGCATTCCATCAGGTCGAAACAGCAAAGTAATGTTAACTATTGATGGCG
This sequence comes from Pseudoalteromonas sp. 1181_04, assembly GCF_052850545.1. Lineage (NCBI taxonomy): Bacteria > Pseudomonadati > Pseudomonadota > Gammaproteobacteria > Alteromonadales > Pseudoalteromonadaceae > Pseudoalteromonas > Pseudoalteromonas sp. 1181_04. The sequence goes on along the minus strand of NZ_VXCS01000009.1, from coordinate 94,493 downwards.
TACCTCAGCGGGAAGGTTTAATTGGAGGCTGGTCTCCTGATGAACAGATACAAATAAATAATATTGAGCGAATAGAAGTTATCCGCGGACCAGGATCTGCATTATATGGTGGTGATGCATATTCAGGTTTGATTTCTATTTTTACGAAAGCAAAAGCGCCTGAACGAACTCGCATCTCAGCAGGGGTTGCCAGTTACGACCGTCAATCAGCTACTATCAATACGGGGAAAGAGTTTGCGGGCGGAACATTTGTTTTGTCAGGGCGACTCTTAGATAGCAAAGGCTATCCTCAACAATATGACCGCAACGGTTTTGCATCAACGCATGATAATAATGTTGATGCTAAAAGTCTGGGAGTGTCTTTACGCAATGAACAGTGGCAATTTGCTATAAATTATGATGATTACACGACAGAGTATCCTCATTATTCGTCAAATCAATATAAATCTCAACGCTATCAAACACTCAGTGCGCACATTCAAAATAAACTTAGCTTTGATAAATTATCGATAGAAAATCAATTGTATACCTACAAGGTGAAGCGCTACTTTGAGCGCACGATTACCGATCTGCAGGGCAATATTGATTTTTATTCTGACTCAGACTTGGATTCCACATCAAATGGTGTGCGCAGTCAGTGGAGTTACGCGTTTAATCCAAATCACCATGCTATTTTGGGGCTGACCTTTCAACAACGTCAAGTTGGTGAATATCATGAGACGATAAAAAAACAAATCGCGGTAGAAGTTAATGAGTATGAATCAAGGGTGATTCGAGATGGTGACTTAACACCATCAAGCCATAACCGAGCTATTTACTTTCAACAAGAATCACTATTTTTTGAGCAACGCTTAGGATTGACGGTTGGTGTGCGGGTTGATGACTACCCTGAGTTCAGCTCAGAAACTTCTCCGCGGATTGCTGTGACTTATCAAGGTAATGAACAGTGGTCTGGTAAATTGATATGGGGAACGGCTTTTCGAGCGCCTACTTTTTTACAGCAATATGAAGTGCGCAGTGACAATAATATATCAGGAAATCCAAATCTAAATCCTGAACAAATAGAGACATTTGAAGGTGAGTGGGTTTATCATTTTTCAGCTAATAATAATATTACTCTGCGCGGGTTTAGCAGTTACTTGAGTGAGTTTATTCAGTCTGTAAATGGTAAGCCTTACGAAAATAGCAGTGAGCAATTACACGTTCCTGGATATGAAGTTGAGTGGAATAATCAATATTATGCAGATTGGTCTCACTTTAACCGCATTAGTACTTCATTTAATTATACCCGAGTTAATTCAGAGCAAGCGTCATTGGCAAAAGATACATTAAATTGGCTGCTGTTTATGGAGGATGAGCAATTTTCATTTTATGCGGGAATTAATTACCTTAGTCGGCGTAACCAAAGCCTAAGCTATCATACCAGTGTAAAAGTGCCAGAAATTGCACAACGAGATAATAAAGGTAGCTACTGGACTTTGGATGCTCACTTGAGTTATCGCCCTAGTAAGCAAAGTGCGTGGCAATGGACTATTGGTGTAAAAAATATGTTTGATAAACAGCATTATAACCCTACCTATGCGCCAGATAGCTACTATGACGTAAGGAAAGAGCCACAAAGTTATGAAATGAGTGTGGCATTGTCATTTTAATAGGATGACCTGCTAGGTTATTTAAAACAGTTAATACAAAGCGGGTTATCAAGGTGCTTTTTAAATTCAATGTTTGCTGATAGCCATGTTGAAGGCTAACTTGCTTGTATGGTCCTGGGCAACACTTGTCCTGCGAATAGATATAAATATTGACTTCATCCAATATAGAATATTGCAATATCTCTCCTAAATATGCACAACTTTAGGTCTAAAAATAAATCCTAACAGAGGTAATAGTTAACTTTAGAGCGAAGTTTTTTAATTTGTTGAAATAGTTTTCCTCTTTCGTCGGTCTTTGCATGTGGGCACTAATAATAATAATCATTTCAAGAGGTCGTGAGTAGGATGACTAAAGTTAAACGCAGTAGGTTGGGTATGCCAGCGATACTTTATCGAGGTAGCTTATTACTAGGGTCGATGGCTGTTTTTGCAACGGCGACACTTTATTTTGCAGGCGCATTTAATCGTGATGCAGTAACAGCACAAAAATTTGTTGATTTGCAGCAAGGTGACACACCACATGCCGGTTTTCGTCGTGCGCATGCTAAGGGTATGTGTATAACGGGTAATTTTGAATCAACAGGGGCACTATCTTCTTACTCGGTCGCAGAGGTGTTTAAAAAGGGCAGTACGCCATTTTATGGGCGTTTCTCAATTGCAGGTAATAATCCAACCGCGCCAGATTTAAAAGCACCGGTGCGCAGTCTAGCATTTGCAGTAAACAGTGGCACAGTCGATGAATGGCGTGTTGCTATGAATACGCCTCCTGTAATGGCAGTTGCTACACCTGAGGCATTTTTTCAGCAATTGCAGGCATTATCACCGGATCCTATAACAAAACAACGAGACCCAGAAAAAATAACAGCGTTCTTTAAAGCACATCCAGAAAGTAAAGCATTTAATGATTGGAAAGCTGACTATGTGCCTGCCAATAGTTTTGCCGCTGAACGTTATCATAGTATCAATGCGTTTTATTTACATAATGAGCTAGGTGATAAACAAGCTGTGCGTTGGGTTGCGCGTCCGCACAAAGCGACAAATAATGCTGCGCTGCTCGATACGTCATCGGCCAACGCACTTCAACAAGAGTTGGCATCACGTTTAGATCAAAACGCTGTTAAATTTGATTTAATTTTTACCTTAGCGGCGTCTAATGATGATGAAAATAATCCAACCATACCGTGGCCCTCAGATAGACAGACGATAAATGCTGGCACATTATCAATCGTTTCTTGGCACAACCAAGAAAACGCAGCCTGTGGCGACGCAAACTTTGATCCGTTGGTGTTACCGCAGGGTATGAGTGCGACAGCCGATCCGATTTTACGTGCGCGTGGTGCCGCGTATGCGCAGTCCTATCGTCGTCGTGCAAAAGAAACATTGTTAGGTGCTAAAGTTAGCGCAACAAACGGAGGTGAATAATGTCAGCAAATAAGGGTTACTCAGCAGGCAGTCGGTTATTACACTGGGTGATGGCGCTGATGTTAATATCGATGCTATTTTTAGGGTTATCAATGGTACAAAGCTTGGCCGTTTGGCAGGTTGAGGCTGTTACCTTACATAAATCTACTGGTATTTTAGCGCTCATTTTAGTTGTGCTGAGATTAATAAATAAAGTGCGCAGTTGCACGCCTACTTTACCCACTGAGTTACCTAGGTTGCAGCGGTTTGCAGCTCATATCACTCACTTTGGGCTTTATTGCGCGATGATACTTATGCCGCTATCTGGCTGGTTAATGCAAAATGCGGACGGGCGTGTGGTGCAGTTTTTTGGGTTATTTCAGTTACCTAATTTGCTTGACGCTGATATTAAATACTTTGCATTTTTCCGAGAAATGCATGGCATTGTAGCTTGGTTGTTTTTAGCAATGATTTTTATGCACATCAGTGCCGCGCTTTATCATGGTTTAATCAAACGTGATGGCGTTATGAGCGCAATGCTGACAGGCAAAAAGTAGCTGTAATAAAGCTCACTTAGGTATTCATTCCAAGAAAAAGGCCAGTTTTACTGGCCTTTATGCATTTTAGTTTATTCATAGCTGCGGGCTTTTTTGGTTTTAATTACGGCAATATAGCCGTGCCAGCTGGCATAGCTAAGTAGTGGCATAATCACTATAAAACCAGTAGCACCAGTGACAAAACCAAGGGCTACGAGTATAAAAATACATGCAGACCAAACAATCATCGCTGAAAAGTTGGTTTTAACGGCATTCATTGATGACATAACCGCGGTCATTATATCGACCCGTCTTTCCATCATAATTTGTGGAGTAAATGCTGAAATAGCAAATACAGTAACCAGCAAAATTCCGCCGATAATGGTACCTAAAGTTAAAAAAGCGGAGAGTTCTTCAAATGTAGGATTAGCATGACTGGGGTAAAGTGCATGAACTATCGCTGCCAGACGCATCCATATAATCATTATTACCATCAGTAAAATTGCAAATCCCCATTCACCGACCGGGTTTCTGAACATTGATTTTAGAGAATGGCTAAGTGTTGGTGTGTGGCCTTTTTCTAGCTCCCAAGCAACATCATAGAGACCGACCGCAAATACCGGGCCGATCAGAGCAAATGCGACACTGGCTGGTAAAACAACTAAGTAGCTGTCAGTGAACACCGCGAAATAGACAATTGCCAGCGGGATCAGAGTGAAAACAATCCCATAAATCAAGCTTAAAATAGGGGCTCTGGCCATATCTTTAAAGGCCAGTGCCAGCCAATGAAATGCTGCAAAAGTGCTGACCTTATTGCACTCTAAACAGCGCGCAAATTCGGAGTGTTTATCTATTGTGTTTGTTGACGGCATAAGGAGCTTCCTCTAAAGGATATTCTTAAGGTTTAGAACATTTGGCCGCTATTTACAAATTTTCAATTAAGCTTTTTATGCCTCATAAGTGGGGGAGTATCATATTTAATAGGATATCAATTTTGACTTTGTTGAATGAGTAAAAGTAATTCTGCGGTTGCGCTGGCATCAGCGAGTGCTCGGTGATGGCTTGTCAGGTTTAAGTCAAAATGCGCACTGAGGTTACCTAAAGAGTATGATTTTAAACCAGGAAACGCTTTGCGAGATTCAACCACAGTACATAATTTGGGCATTTTAAAGTGGATACCTGCCATTTCACATTCTTTACGAATAAAGCCGTAATCAAAGTTTACATTGTGAGCCACAAAAATAGTGCCTTTTAGTTTATTAAGTAAAGTCTCAGCTATTTCAGTAAAGCGTGGTGCAGTTGCTATCATTGCGTCATTAATACCTGTTAAAGACACTATAAACTTAGGAATGCGCATTTGCGGGTTGATAAGTGTTGACCAAGTATCAATTACTTTGCCGTGTTGCATTTTAACTATGCCAATTTCGGTGATCCGATTGCCGCCTTTTAAACTACCAGTGGTTTCAATGTCGACCACGCTGTAAATACGATTGGGATCATTAACCCATTTTACGGCCGCAATGTGTACATTGAATCCATTACTTTTGAGGCAATCAATCGTTGTTAGCTGATTACGTCTTAATTTATCACCTGGGGCTTTTACTTCTTCAAAATGGAGTTTATTAGCATTTAGCACCATCAAATCAGGGTAACCATCTTTAAGCTGCATAAAGCGCATGGTCATATTCTTTAAGTGACTTTTTAGCGCTGCTAATGAGCTATTTAAAATCAGCACTTCTAATGGTCGTAATAGCTCGCTATGCCAGCGAAACAGCCCATTAGCTTGCTCAAAATAACGGGCGGCACTTTTACAAACGTGTTTTAGTAAATCATCCGGTGTTTGCCAGTTTGCTAGTAGTGCTTCAATTTGTTGGTGTTGGGTATGATAAAAGCAGTCGGTTCTCAATGATTGTGGAAACATATCAAACTCATTGCAAGGTGGGGTGGGAGTATCTATATAAAGCTCGCGCCAAAAAACTAAACCAAAAAGGCTCTGCCAAAGCGTATTTTCGGTATAAAAAACAGTTAACCCTTGTTGAGTGTAGTGTTCTGTAACACCTTGCTCTACATCGTTTCGATAAACTTCGTCAATTTCAATAACACATTGCGTATCGGCGAGCATTGCACTTAAGCGAGAGCGAGTTTGCTTGTTAAATTTACGCATTAAAAAGTCATCAGCAAAATACAGTAAATCATCAGTGAGCGGATCTTCGATGATGGTTTCAAGCTGGATTTTTACCCACTCTTTATTACCTTGGCGGTATTGCTCGCGTATTTGTAATTCAGTTGCTTCAGCGCTATTTTCACAGGCATTTAAAAGTGTAAAACACAGCTCAATATTATATTTTTTTAGTTGTTGGTGAAGTCGTAAAAGGAGCTTGTTTTTAAGGTTGACTGCTAATGTACCTTCGGCCGGTTGATTAATAAGCTCAATAGCTAAAGCTTGATATTCGTCATCACTTTGCGCGCTTTTAAATGCCATGCGATAACGATTTAGCGCGTAGTTAGATTGCGCCTCTTCACGTGTATCAAAGCGAGCTAAACTTACTGTATGGTTTTCTCGTGTGGTTCTTAGGCCCAAATCACGCAGTACAAAGCTATTTTGATGGTTAATATCACCAGTGCTTAAGCGGCCTATGTATAGAAATTCAAAGTATTCATACACAGCAAAGCGGTTATTAATAACAAACTGGTTATAAAGGCAGGTTAAATGTTCCGGCTTAGTAGCAAAAAAATCGCAAGTCTGTGCTACTAATTGCGCTTTAGTAACGCTTTTTTTAATACTAGGTTGGATATCGAAAGGCGCAAGTAGTGCTAGCAATGCGGGTTTAGTTAGATGTGCGAGTACGTGTTGATAGTCAGTGTAATTTGGATGACTAATGAGCTGTGCTGTTTTTAGCTCTTCGAGTGCCAGTGCAGGGCTGTCTATTTCATTATAATTAAGTGTGGTGATTGCTACGAGTAAAGGTTTACGAGAATAAATGCGTGCCAGCATGCACTGGCCTTGCTCAGTAAGTCGGTTTGCTTTATTAATGAAATCGACGTGTTTTTGCTCTAATAAGTGTCTGCATTGAGTGTCGATAAATGTTATTAGCTCTTTAAAGTGGGCTAAATAATATTTTTCGGGTAATTCTTTTTTCATAACACACACCGTAACTGTATAAAAAAACAGTATCTAGCATTTGCTTTAAGTAATCAAGAGTCGGTTAGTTGTTTTAGAATATCAGCCATAACTTGATTGTTATATTGATGGACGATGCGTTGACTCTTAAAAAGCTGTGGTAATTCAATTAACAAAACGACGATGATTAAAAATACGCCAAAGCTATAAATAGTGAGTATGCCAATTAGCATCAGCGTTAAATTCACCGCACCACGTTGAAATCTACCTAAGTAAAAGTGGTGTAAACCTGCGGCAAAAAACCAATTCAGTACCGCATAAGTATCAGGGTCTTTAACGAGACGCTTTTCTTGCTGGTAAAATAGTTTACGCTGTTCAGGGGACAATGCATTTACTTCTGAACGAAGCTGCTCTTCTTGAGCATTTAGTTGTTCTGATGTCATGGCATTAATAAGCCTTAAGGAAGTGGATCGGATTTTACGGTTACACAGTCGGGGTTATTGCAACGCCGTATTCTTTTTACGCCAATAAACAGACCTTTCACTAGCCCATATTTAGTAATTGCTTGATGAGTAAACTCTGAGCAGGAAGGACTGAAATTACAACTAATATTAAAATGTGCCTTAGCGCCGCCATTTTTTTGATAGCGGCGAATTGCACTAAGCGTCATTGCTTTAAGCACGGTTTCTGCCTAACGTTAAGATCACAGCTTCGCGTGACCAAAATAGCAAAAAACGTTTGCTTTCGATAACCTGAAATACCAGTTGCCAGCCATTTTGTGCTTCATCATTAAGTGTTGCTTCTAGCCTTTTAAGTGGTAACCCGCTCGAACCTAGCAGCAATGTGCCACAGCCACCTTCAACAACATGCAATACTTTATATTCATTAAAATTAGACATCGAGTTTCCTATAGTTTGTTTTTTTTGATAGATAATTCTGTGATTTTAAAAGTGACACCTGAGACTAACCAGATATGATTTTCAACCTAATATAGCTGATTTTTGTATCATTTACTTAAAAAACAGCTGTTTTTCAATTTTTTTCGCAACTTTTTTCTAAGCCGATTTATCAACGCTAGTACAGTTACTTAGGGTCACTTAGCTCTCTTCATTTTAGCCTATTCACAGTTTGTCAACCTTGAATTATCAGTTCCATTACTTTAACCTTTATTTTTATTGAACGTTCAATTAATAAAAATATGCCTAAAGTTGGAATGGAACCTGTCCGTCGTCAGCAGCTAATTGACGCTACTATTAGTTCGGTTGCTGAATTTGGCTTACAAGCAACAACCATTAATAGTATCAGTAAAAAAGCAGGATTATCGTCGGGCATTATTAGTCATTATTTTGGTGGTAAGCAGGGCTTGATAGAAGCCACTGTGCGTTATTTATTAACCAATCTAAAACACGAGCTGATCAAACAAGTAACGCCAACAACGACCCCTGAGCAAAGGTTAATGCTGATAATAGAAGCTAACTTTGCCAGATTACAACAGCGCAGCGATACCACTAAAACTTGGTTAAGCTTTTGGGCGCAATCGATGCACGATGTTCAGTTGCATCGCTTACAGAACGTAAATAGCCGACGACTTCTTAGTAATTTAGTCAGCTCATTTAAACAATTGATGGGTGATGATGAAGCCAAACTTGCAGCGCAATTATGTGCGGCAATGATCGATGGCTTATGGTTAAGAGCGGTACTAAGTAAGTCTGATCAAGATCAATTTGCACATTGTGAACAGCTAGCAAAAAACTTTGTATGTTCACTTATCAAACAGTATGGAGCTTAATGTGACAACACCTGTTTATCAAAACTTTATCAATGGTCACTTTTTAAAAAATCAAAGTGGCGAAACATTTGCAGTTAAAAACCCAGCAACAGATGACGTAATTTATTATGTAGAAGTGGCAGATGCGTTTATTCAAAATGCGGCTATTCAAAGTGCTAAACAAGGATTTGCTGCATGGTCAACTATGAGTCCGATTGAACGTAGTCGTATCTTACTAAAAGCGGTTGCATTATTGCGCGAGCGTAATGATTTACTTGCAAAAACAGAAGTGCTAGATACCGGTAAACCATGGCAAGAAGCCGAGTGTGTTGATGTGCAAACTGGCGCTGATGTAATCGAGTATTTTGCAGGGCTAGCACCTGCCCAAGTTGGCCAGCAGCAAATGGTTGGCGAAGATTTTTATTATACCCGTAAAGAGCCATTAGGGATTTGTGCCGGAATCGGTGCGTGGAACTACCCGCTGCAAATCGCTTGTTGGAAATCAGGCCCAGCTTTGGCTGCCGGAAATGCATTTATTTTTAAACCTTCTGAAGAAACGCCACTTGGCGCAATTAAGCTTGCCGAAATATTCATCGAAGCGGGTGTACCTGCAGGCGTGTTCAACGTGGTGCAAGGTGCAGCAGAAGTTGGCCAGTGGTTAACACAATCAGCTGATATTGAGAAAGTATCGTTTACCGGCGAAGTAGGCACAGGTAAAAAAGTAGTTGCTAGTGCTGCGGGTTCATTAAAAGATGTCACCATGGAACTTGGTGGTAAATCACCACTGCTAGTATTTGATGATGCCGATATTTCACAGGCAGTAAGTGCTGCAATGTTAGGTAATTTTTATACGCAAGGTGAAATTTGCACTAACTGCACCCGTATTTATGTTCACAAAAATGTTTATCAGCAATTTATTGATGAGCTTAAAACACGCACTGAAGAAAATATTATAGCGGGCGATCCACTCGATCCTAACGTTAACTTTGGCGCATTAATTTCCAAAAAGCATCAACAATTAGTGATGAGCTATATCGATAAAGGCATCAGCGAAGGTGCAACGTTATTAACGGGTGGTAAAACGCTTAGCCCAGCCTCTGCACCAAACGGTTACTTTGTTGCACCAACGGTATTTATTGATTGCACTGATGATATGACGATCGTCAAAGAAGAAATCTTTGGTCCCGTAATGAGCGTATTAACGTTTGATGACGAAGATGATGTAATTCACCGTGCTAACGATACTCACTTAGGCCTTGCTGCAGGCGTGTTTACCAAAGATATTAAGCGCGCACACCGTGTTATTCATCAGCTGCAAGCAGGCATTTGTTGGATCAACAGCTACGGCAATTCGCCAGCAGAAATGCCTGTGGGCGGTTATAAGCAGTCAGGTATCGGTCGTGAAAATGGTATTGAAACACTTGATCATTACACCCAAACTAAATCGATTTATGTCGGTATGACTAATATAGAGAGCCCATTTTAATGACTGCACTAACGTATGATTACATCATAGTGGGTGCAGGGTCGGCAGGCTGTGTACTGGCTAATCGTTTATCCGAAGATAGCAGCAACCGCGTTTTATTATTAGAGACTGGCGGCAGCGATAAAAGCATTTTTATTAAAATGCCTACCGCGCTATCAATTCCGATGAATTCAGATAAATACGCGTGGCAGTTTCATAGTGAAGCTGAACCGTATCTAGATGATCGTCAAATGCACTGCCCGCGTGGCAAAGTGTTAGGTGGCTCATCATCTATTAATGGCATGGTGTATGTACGTGGCCATGCTAAAGACTTTGATGAATGGCAACAACATGGTGCACAAGGGTGGGATTATCAATCCTGTTTACCGTATTTTCAAAAAGCAGAATCATTCTATTTAGGTAAAAACGACTATCGTGGTGATCGTGGCCCTTTGGGTGTGAACAACGGTAATGAAATGGCGAACCCGCTTTATAAAGCCTTTATCAAAGCGGGCCAGCAAGCCGGATATGCAGCCACTGACGATTATAACGCAGCGCAGCAAGAGGGTTTTGGTCCAATGCACATGACCGTTAAAGACGGTGTGCGCAGCTCTGCAAGTCGTGAATATTTAGACCCAGTGAAGTCACGTAAAAACTTAGTTATTGTTACTGGTGCGTTGGCTGAAAAGGTGTTGCTTGAAGGCAAAAAAGCCGTTGGCGTGCAGTACAAAGTTAATGGCGATATTGTTAAGGCAAAGGCCAGTAAAGACGTTATTTTAAGTGCCGGTCCGATTGGTTCGCCGCATGTCTTGCAACTTTCGGGTATTGGCGACAGCGAAATACTTAAAGCCGCAGGTATCGAGGTTAAGCACCATTTACCTGGAGTTGGGCAAAACCTGCAAGATCACTTGGAGTTTTATTTCCAGTATAAGTGTAAGCAGCCAATTACCTTAAACGGCAAGCTTGGCCTTATTTCAAAGGGCCTTATTGGCGCGCGTTGGTTATTAAACCGCAGTGGCCTTGGGGCGACTAATCATTTTGAATCTTGTGCATTTATTCGCTCAAAACCGGGGGTTGAGTGGCCTGATATTCAATATCACTTTTTACCTGCGGCAATTCGTTATGACGGTAAAAGTGCTTTTGATGGCCATGGTTTTCAAGTCCATGTAGGGCATAACAAGCCTAAAAGCCGCGGTGCAGTAACGATTAAATCGGCTGATCCAACGGTTGCACCTAAGATCCAATTTAACTATTTACAGCATCAAGATGATATTGAAGGGTTTAGAGCCTGTGTGCGTTTAACGCGTGAAATCATTGAGCAAAGTGCGTTTGATGATTACCGCGATGGCGAAATCCAACCAGGTAAAGAGATTCAAACTGATGAACAAATAGATGCTTTTGTACGTCAGGCAGTTGAGAGTGCTTACCATCCTTCATGTTCATGCAAAATGGGTGAAGATGAACTGGCAGTAGTAAACTCAAACACTCAAGTACATGGCATTGAGGGACTGCATGTGGTGGATTCATCAATCTTCCCAACGGTTCCTAACGGAAATTTAAATGCGCCAACCATTATGGTGGCAGAAAAAGCGGCTGACTTAATTTTAGGTAAGCCACCACTTAGTAAATCGCAAGCAAAGGTTGCTGTTGAATCTCAATGGCAAACTGTGCAGCGTAGTTCGGAGATCTAATAAAGTCACCTGCAGCATACTTTGTGCTGTGGGGCTTGCAGTGGCGCGCATCATAAGTTGTTTGTGGTGCGTTAATGCGAGACTAAAAACACGGAGACATAATGATGTATTTTCATTTATTTTGGGGAGGGAATTATGACCTTATGGCTTAGCGCAGGCATTATTTTCACCCTACTAGCAATTGTTGCAATTTTAGTAAAATGGGGCAATGTAAAGTGTGTTGGCGTCACACCGGTAAGAACATTTACCTTTATCGCCATCTTATTCACATCAGGCTTAGATGTTGGCTTGATCATGTTTCCACTCACTGAGTTTGCAGGTTATGCAGACATAAAAGCAAGCCCAGAGTACGCGTTTGCCAATCCACTAGCTATCGAGTTTGGTTATTGGGGCTTTCTGATCTGGGGATTCTATTTCCTTACGTGCTTTTATTTCTGTGTAATAGAACCTAAAGTGAAATTTTTCGAAATTCCTTGGGTTAAATTAATCAATAATGTAGTTATTATTGGTACTTGTGCCTTCACCGCTTTCTTATTGCTCTCTAACCTACCTTGGTATTTACCTAGTCTAGGTGATGGTGAGTCGATTATTCCGTCATTTTATTTAATTGTATTCGCAGCTATTTGCTTTGCGGTGTATTCAAGCACCGATATTAAATATGTACGTTTTCTAAGTATTTCAACTACCTGGTTATTTATAGCGCTAATTGGTTTTATGTGGTTTGGCGCATTTATGGGCGAAAATGGCCAAGTGTCAGATTTTACAAATAATTTAACGTTAATTGGTAGTTACTTTGGCAATATTAATCAGTTTGTACTGCCACTCAATGATTACCATGAGTTTTATTTATTTTGGTGGTTTGCGTGGAGTATTATGATTGGTCAATTCACATCGCGTTTTGTCGGTGGATTAAAAACCTATCAAGTATTGGGGGCAATGTTAATTTTCCCTTCAATCCCAATCGCAATTTGGTTTGGCGTGCTTTATCAGTATCACGAAGCAGGTATTGCTACGCAAGGGATCAAAAATATTGCAATGGTATTTGTTGGCGTAGTGTTTGTGATCAACTCGCTTGATTCACTGATCCGTTTATACACCGACAATATGGGTATGACGGTTAAACGTTTAGGTAAATTTAAATATATTGCGCTAAATGTTGTCGCTCTTTCATTATTAACCCTATTATTTAAGCAGAACTTTCTACAAATCCAGTGGGTCGGGGTGTTAGTGATTGGTTTGTTCTTTGCGTGTGCAGCCTATATTGCCTATAGCAAAGTTAAAACTGTTAGTAACATTGATAGTTCGCCGAAAGACAACAAAATTGACTACACAAAAATTGAATCAGCTAGCTAGATATTAGCTTATACAGTAGCGAAGGAATTAACATGACAACACAAAAAACATTATTAGCAGTCGCATTACCGTTTGCACTTTTTTCAACCTCAGTATTGGCTGATTGGTCAGCAACCGTAACCGGTGCATCAGATTATACCTTTAATGGTGTGAGCCAAACGCAAAACGACCCAGCGTTACAAGGTAGCCTTGATTATTCATTTGGCGAGTCAGGCATGTATGCTGGCACGTGGGCGTCAAACGTTGACTTTGGTGACGACACAAATATTGAATGGGATGCTTACTTCGGTCGCTATGCGCAGTTAAATGAAGCGCTCAGTATTGATTACGGCCTTGCGTATTACAGTTACCATGGGCAAAGCAACTCAAGCGATGGTAACTACTTTGAAGCTTACACTAAATTTGGTTACGCAAGTGAGTTAGGGCAAACAGAGCTTAACTTTTGGTATAGCTGGGATTATTTTGGTACCGGCGCAGGTCATGTGATTTCTATGGTTGCACACACCATTGAACTTGCACCTAATCACGCACTGCGTGCCAGCTTTGATATTTCAAATTCACTCGATGGCGATAAGTTTGCATGGGATACCGATGGTAAATCGTATAACCACTATCGTCTTGCTTATCAAACAAGTTTAGCGGGTTTTGACATTGAGGTAGCGGGCGAGAACACCAGCCTAGATATTGATACTGCAGATGAGCGTATTGTATTGTCTATAGGCCGTACATTCTCACTATAATTACAGTGCTAGGCAATACTTTTTACATGCGCGGCATAAAGCCGCGCATTATATCTATAAGTCATAGATGATTCGTTATCATTTGTTACATAGAAAATAAACTATGTATTGATTAATCGGTGAAACATATAAGGCCATTGTTAAACCGTAAATTTAGCTATTCGTTGTTGCGCTTATCAGTGTTACGCAGCGAGATTTATAATGTCTCGCTGTACTCAGTCATGATCTGTTCAACCCAGTTAGCGATACGCTCATCACTGTGTTCGTATTGGCTGTCTTCATCAAGGGCTAAACCAACGAAGTGTTTGCCATCTTCGGTGAGTGCCTTAGAGGCTTCAAACTCATACGTGCTGTCGTTCGGCCACAATCCTAATAAAGTATATTGTTGGCTACTTATTTCATCATGTAACATACCAAGTGCATCTTGAAACCATTGACCATAACCTTGTTGATCGCCCATGCCAAATAAAGCGATGGTTTTGCCATTGAGATCAACATCTTTAATGTCGTCCCAAATCGACTCCCAATCTTCTTGTAACTCGCCAAAATCCCATGTGGAGATACCAAAGATGATAAAGTCGTAATTTTCTGCATTTTTTAATGGTTCATCTTTGATGTTATGCAGGCTGACAATGTCTTGACCGATAATATCGCGAATTTTTTCTGCTGCTATTTCTGTATAGCATGTGGTAGAACCATAAAATAAACCAATTTGCATCGTATTTATCACTGTGTATTTGCCTGATATGATAGGCTGAAGTTTACCGTAAGGTATTATTAATTGATACCTTGATAACTATGAGAATAACTGTGACCACGTTACCTGATCATGAGTCATTAGACTCAGCCATTACAGATCACGACGAACTACTCGGTAATAGCGATTATCTTGAATCTTTTTTAGATAACCTCTATTTAGAACAACACGTAAGCGATAACACTTTATCTGCGTATCGCAGCGACTTGGATAAATTTTGCCACTTTTTAAAAGGTCAAGATTTGCTCACCGTGAGTGGCCAAGATATTGAAAGCTATTTAGCGCATCGTGTTGATTTAGGTTTAAAGCCTCGCAGTACGGCGCGCAGTATTAGCGCGTTAAAGCGCTTTTACCAATACTTTGTACGTGAAAAACACATTACTGATTCGCCAATGGTAAATATTGCTCAGCCTAAAGCGGGCCTATCATTGCCGAAAACGTTGTCAGAAAATGAAGTAGAAGCACTTTTGGCGGCGCCTAATGTTGAAGAGCCGATGGGCTTGCGAGACAAAGCTATGTTAGAGCTATTATATGCAACGGGTTTACGGGTTAGCGAGTTAGTTGGGTTGCGTATTGAACAAATTAATTTGCGCCAAGCAGTGGTGTTTGTTAAAGGTAAAGGTAATAAAGAGCGTTTGGTGCCGCTTGGCGAAGAGGCTATGTATTGGCTCGAGCAATTTTTAAAAGTGGGGCGCGCGCAAATGATCAAACATGCCACTGATTTTGTGTTTCCGTCAAAGCGTGGAGTCGGTATGACTCGACAAACTTTTTGGCATCGTATTAAACACTATGCTATTTTGGCAGCAGTTGAATCGCCTTTATCGCCCCATACGTTGCGCCATGCGTTCGCAACACACTTACTAAATCATGGTGCTGACCTAAGGGTTGTACAGATGATGTTAGGGCATAGTGATTTATCAACCACACAAATTTATACCCATGTAGCTAATGAACGGTTAAAATTGGTACATCAACAACATCATCCGCGCGCTTAGTGAGAATTTTTTCGTACTTCGGCGGTCTGAGTAGTTAAGAATTATCAGGATATAAGAGAACATTATGAAAAAGTTAGTATTAGCCGGTGCGATATTAGGCACCAGTATAAGTGCGTTTGCCAATGGCGTTGCAGCCATTCCTGATGCCAACGATCCAATCGTGACTAAGTTTGCAGAGCTAGGTGTTACTGTTAAGCAAATTAGCCCAAGCCCAGTGGCCGGTTTAAAAGAGTTGATCACTGATAAAGGCGTGCTGTATGCAAGCGCAGATGGTCAATACTTAATGCAAGGCACCTTGATTGATTTAAATAACCGTAACAATCTAACCGAGCAAGCGCTTAATGGCGTTCGTAAAGAAGGCCTAGCGCAATACGAAGACTCAATGATTGTTTACAAAGCTAAAAATGAGAAACATAGCATAACTGTGTTTACTGATATTAGCTGTGGTTATTGCCGTAAGTTACACCGCGAGCTTGATGATTTACTTGAAGCGGGTATTACCGTTAAGTATTTAGCGTTTCCACGTGGTGGTTTACAAGGCTCAGGCTATGCAGATCTAATGAATGTTTGGTGTGCTAAAGATCAACAAGAAGCAATGACAGCAGCAAAATCGGGCGCTGATACAAAAGTAATGGCCGGTTGTCATGCCCCAGTTGCAGAACATTATCAGCTTGGCCAAAGTTTTGGCATTAGCGGTACACCAGCAATTATTTTAGAAGATGGTACGATGATCCCAGGTTATCAGCCTGCGGCCGCATTAGCTGCTGCGTTAGACGCTAATAAATCGTCATAGTATTATGCTTTTTATAAAAAGGCCGTTAAGGCCTTTTTTTGTCTTTATTCCTTAATCTAAAAGTACCGCGCCTGCATGAAAAAATTAATTGTTGCTCGTGATCATCATGATGATTCACACCTGCCAAGTCATTTGCACCCTGTTATTAAACAAATTTATGCTAGCCGCCAAGTTAATCATGCCGATGAGCTAAATAATAGCGCAGCCACTTTACATGACTTCAAATTATTTAAAGACATAGATAAAGCCACCGCTTTACTTCAACATGCTCTGCGAGCGCAAAGTAAAGTGCTGATCGTGGGTGATTTTGATGCCGATGGCGCAACCAGCACCGCTACCTTAATGCAAGGCTTAGCGATGTTTGGTTTTGTTCATTTAGACTATTTAGTGCCAGACAGATTCAGCTTAGGCTATGGTTTAAGTCCCGCGTTGGCCGAGCAAATAGTCACTATGGCACCAGATCTAGTGATCACTGTTGATAATGGTATTTCCTGTATTGCTGGCATCGCAATTGTAAAAGCCGCGGGCATTAAAGTGCTGGTTACCGATCACCACTTGCAAGGCGAACAACTACCCAATGCTGACGCTATCGTTAACCCTAATCGCCATGATTGTGAGTTTCCATCAAAATCAATCGCAGGAGTCGGGGTTGCATTTTATTTATTGATTGCGCTTAGAAGTGCATTGCGTGATGTTGGTCATTTTGCGCAGCAACCACCGCCTAACTTAGCCGATCTGCTTGATATTGTAGCGCTAGGTACGGTTGCTGATGTGGTGGCACTGGATGCCAATAATCGCACCTTAGTTCACCAAGGTCTAGCGCGAATTCGTAGCGGCAAAACACGCCCAGGTATTACAGCGCTGATTGAGGTCGCTAATCGTAACGCAGCGCGTTTAAGCGCCAGTGATTTTGGTTTTTCGCTTGCACCACGCTTAAATGCCGCAGGACGTTTAGATGATATGAGTTTAGGCATAGCTTGCTTACTAGCTACTGATATCAATCAAGCGCGACGCATAGCCGCTGAGCTGGATAGTTTAAACCATGAGCGTCGAGAGATAGAGCAGGGCATGCAACTTGAAGCACAAGCCGTGCTAGATAAGCTCGCTTTTAGCGATGAGCAAACACCGGATGCTATCTGTTTATATCAAGAAGACTGGCATCAAGGTGTGATCGGTATTTTAGCGGGACGTTTAAAAGAGAAATACCACCGCCCAACAGTAATTTTTGCTGGTGGCGACAACGGTGAAATAAAGGGCTCTTGCCGCTCGATTGAAGGCTTGCACATGCGTGACTTGCTTGAGCGCTTAAATACCTTGCATCCACATTTGATCAGTAAATTTGGTGGTCATGCTATGGCGGCCGGTCTGAGCATTAATGAGCAGCACTTTAGTGAGTTTAAACGTGAGTTTGAGCAGGCGGTAAGTGGGCAGTTAAGTGAAGAGCATAAACGCTGTATTATCTTAACCGATGGCGAGCTTGCTGATGACTGCTTTAGCATGGAGTTTGCAAATGTACTCAAACAAGCAGGGCCATGGGGGCAGCAATTTCCAGAACCCGTGTTTGAACACACTTTTGAACTCGTACAGCAGCGCATTGTTGGTGAAAAGCACTTAAAGCTGGTATTAAAACACCGTTCAGGGCGTTTGGTTGATGCTATTGCCTTCGGTATTGATGTGCGCGAGTGGCCTGATACTGAAGCGCGCTTGGTGAAATTGGCCTATCAGCTCGATATCAATGAGTTTAGAGGTAAATTTTCATTACAGTTAATTGTCCGTGAGCTGCAAAAAGTAGCTTAAAAAATATCTATTATCGATGCATAAAGTACTAATAAAACGCACGGTTTTTTGTTAAAATCGGGCGTTTTATTATTTAAAGCAAAATTTAAATAATTATTAGCATAATTTTACCTGGCGATTAGCCGCGTAAACCAGCCATTTTGGAGTAATGTACATGTTTGAAGTGAATCCTGTGATTAATCAAATCAAGGAAATTCGCGAACGTACTGAACTGCTTCGGGGGTACCTTTGACTACGCTCTTAAACAAGAACGTTTAGAAGAAGTTAACGCCGAACTTGAAGATTCAGCCGTATGGAATGAGCCCGAGCGAGCACAAGCACTAGGTCGTGAAAAGTCAGCATTAGAAGCGGTTGTTGAAACTATCGATAATCTAGTAACTGGTACTGACGATGTTGAAGGGTTGCTTGAACTTGCAGTTGAAGCAGAAGATGAAGAGACCTTCAATGAAGCACAAAGCGAACTGACAGACTTAAACGAACAGCTTGAAGGTTTAGAATTTCGTCGCATGTTCTCTGGCGCACATGACGCAAATGATGCTTACCTTGATTTACAATCAGGCTCAGGCGGTACAGAAGCTCAAGACTGGTGTAACATGTTATTACGCATGTATTTACGCTGGGGTGAAGCCAAAGGCTTTAAAGTTGAACTGGTAGAGGCCACTGACGGTGATGTTGCCGGTATTAAAGGCGCAACCGTGCGCTTTGTTGGTGAATACGCGTATGGCTGGTTACGTACAGAAACTGGGGTTCATCGTTTAGTACGTAAAAGCCCATTTGATTCAAGTGGCCGTCGTCATACCTCGTTTGCTTCTGCATTTGTTTATCCAGAAGTTGACGATAATATTGAGATTGATATTAATCCGGCTGATTTACGTATCGACGTATACCGTGCATCAGGCGCGGGTGGTCAGCACGTAAATACCACAGAATCTGCGGTACGTATTACCCACGTACCGACAAATACGGTAGTGCAGTGTCAGAACGAACGCTCTCAACATAAAAATAAAGCACAAGCGATGAAGCAGTTAAAAGCGAAGTTATTTGAGCTTGAGCTACAGCAGCAAAATGCTGAAAAGCAAACCCAAGAAGATGCCAAATCTGACATCGGCTGGGGCAGTCAAATACGTTCATACGTACTTGATGATGCGCGCATTAAAGATTTACGTACCGGCGTTGAAAACCGTAATACCCAATCGGTACTTGACGGCAATTTAGATAAATTTATTGAAGCCAGCTTAAAATCTGGCCTATAACCACCAAGCTAAAAAAGAGCTAAAAAATGACTGATCAAATCCAAGACGAAAATAAGTTAATCGCTGAGCGTCGTGGCAAATTAGACGCTATTCGCGCCAATTGCCCTGCTAACGGTCATCCAAATCAATTCCGTCGTGAGCATTACACGGCAGACTTACAGGCCGAGTTTGGTGATAAGAGTAAAGAAGAATTAGTAGAGCTTAACCACGTTGTGTCTATCGCGGGTCGTATCCTAGCTAAACGCGGACCATTCTTTGTAATTCAAGACATGAAAGGTCGTGTGCAAGCGTATGCATCAAAAGATGTCCAAAAAGATCTGAAAGAAAAATACGGTCAATTAGACACTGGCGATATCATTGGTGTTAAAGGCGCGCTTAATAAATCAGGTAAAGGCGATTTATACGTAGAAATGACAGAGTATCAATTACTGACTAAGTCACTACGTCCACTTCCTGAAAAATTCCATGGCTTATCTGATCAAGAAACTAAATACCGCCAACGTTATGTTGATTTGATCACTAATGAAGCAACCCGTGAAACGTTCCGTATTCGTTCACAAGTAGTTGAAGGTATTCGTCGCTTCTTAGCAGATCGTGACTTTATGGAAGTTGAAACGCCAATGCTACAGGTTATCCCTGGTGGTGCATCTGCGCGTCCATTCGTGACTCATCACAATGCACTTGATATCGATATGTACTTACGTATTGCACCAGAGCTTTACTTAAAACGTTTAGTAGTAGGTGGTTTTGACCGTGTATTTGAAATTAACCGTAACTTCCGTAACGAAGGGTTATCAACGCGTCACAACCCAGAATTCACTATGATCGAATTCTACCAAGCCTACGCTGATTACATTGACCTGATGAACATCACCGAAGACATGTTGCGTACTGTTGCGACTAACGTATTGGGTAGCCCAATCGTTGTTAATACGACTAAAAACGAGAACGGCGAAGTGGTTGACTCAGTAGAGTATGACTTTGGCCAACCGTTTACCCGTTTAAGTATGGCGGATGCGATTTTAAAATATAATCCTGAGTTTAATGCTGCAGTATTCAATGATCCAGAAAATCACTTTGACGAATTAAAAGCGTACGCAAAGCAAGTGCACGTTAAAATTCCTGAAAATTGTGTGTGGGGCCCAGGTAAGTTCTTATGTGAAATATTTGAAGAAACAGCAGAGCACATGCTTATTCAACCTACTTTCATCACCGGTTACCCGTGGGAAGTATCACCACTTGCTCGTCGTAACGATGAAAACCCATTTGTTACTGACCGTTTTGAATTCTTTGTTGGTGGCCGTGAGCTTGCAAATGGTTTCTCTGAGCTTAATGATGCACAAGATCAAGCTGAGCGCTTTACTCGCCAAGTGGAAGAAAAAGACGCCGGCGATGATGAAGCAATGCACTACGACGAAGATTACATTCGCGCGCTAGAGTATGGCCTTCCGCCTACGGCAGGTGAGGGGATTGGTATCGACCGTTTAGTGATGCTATTTACTGACTCATCAACAATTAAAGATGTTATCTTGTTCCCGCATATGCGCCCACAAGCTGACTAATGCTATGTTAGATTAAGTTGATATTATAAACGCCGCTTTAATAGCGGCGTTTTTGTGTCTGTAGCGGGTCCCGTCAATGGAAATTATACTGGCAATAATAAAATTTTAATTTTAACGTATTGAATTATGTGAAAATAAAAATTAATTATATAAAATCATCAAAATGAACGAGCATTATTTCTAAATTTAGCTAAACTATTGACTGAAAAAACAGCATAAAGCATGGTTTTTTAAACTCGCGTCAATCTAAAGGGCTTATATAAACGGATTTTATATGAAAGATAATAAACCTGATTCACCCTCTGAAGTACTCAGTATTGAATTACAAAGAGAAACCTATTATCGAGCATGTATTGCTGAATTTCAGCAATTAGGCTACCAAGATCAATATCTCGAACAATTAACTGACGAATTAGTGCCTGTTCTCGGTGTATCCGCTGATATTAAAACCTCTTAATTTGATTAACGATTAAACAAAGTTGACTCTTTTTTGGCTGTTATGGGTGTTCTCTAACCATACAGTTACTTTAAACAAGAAAAGTGTTTGACATATTTTCTGAAATCTTTATTATACGCCCCACAAGACGGAGAGGTGGCCGAGTGGCCGAAGGCGCTCCCCTGCTAAGGGAGTATAGGGTTTGTAGCTCTATCGAGGGTTCGAATCCCTCCTTCTCCGCCATTTATTTTATAAATGGTTATCTTGTAAAGTAAAGAATGGGCGCATAGCTCAGCTGGATAGAGTACTCGGCTACGAACCGAGCGGTCGGAGGTTCGAATCCTCCTGCGCCCACCATCCTTTACACACTCTGCTTAGAGTTTAAATAAGCAAGTAAAAGTGATTGGTTTAGTAAACCAAGCGGTCGGAGGTTCACTCTTTGAAGATACGTCCTGCGCCCACCATCTTTTACACACTCTGCTTAGAGTTTAAATAAGCAAGTAAAAGTGATTGGTTTAGTAAACCAAGCGGTCGGAGGTTCACTCTTTGAAGATACGTCCTGCGCCCACCATAATTTACTTATTAGTAAGAAACTCGAATTAGAGTATAAAAAAGTGGGCGCATAGCTCAGCTGGATAGAGTACTCGGCTACGAACCGAGCGGTCGGAGGTTCGAATCCTCCTGCGCCCACCACTTTTTATTTACTACTGAGAGTTATATTAGTTATTGCATACTAATATGTCAGATAAGGCATTAAAATCAAAATAGAATGTGGGCGCATAGCTCAGCTGGATAGAGTACTCGGCTACGAACCGAGCGGTCGGAGGTTCGAATCCTCCTGCGCCCACCACTTTCTATTAGTGTTAATTTATAAAGAGCCCGACACATGGTCGGTTTTTTTATCTTTAAAATCCGTAATAAGCTTTGTTATTAATTAGCTTAATGCGTCAGTCAAAGTAAGACTTTAAAATCAAAATAGAATGTGGGCGCATAGCTCAGCTGGATAGAGTACTCGGCTACGAACCGAGCGGTCGGAGGTTCGAATCCTCCTGCGCCCACCACTTTCTATACATTTACAGAAGGATGTAAGAAAGTATCAACCGACGAGAGTCGGTTTTTTTATGCCTGAAATTTGCTGTAGGCTCGGGTTTATCCCGCGCTTTTTAAAGTTGAAACCACCAACCGAGTGGTCGAAGGTTCACTCTTTGAAGATACGTCCTGCACTCACCACTTTCTATTACTATTAAAGTTAATAGAAGATAACCGACGAGAGTCGGTTTTTTTATGCCTGAAATTTGCTGTAGGCTCGGGTTTATCCCGCGCTTTTTAAAGTTGAAACCACCAACCGATCGGTCGAAGGTTCACTCTTTGAAGATACGTCCTGCGCTCACCACTTTCTATTACTATTAAAGTTAATAGAAGATAACCGACGAGAGTCGGTTTTTTTATGCCTGAAATTTGCTGTAGGCTCGGGTTTATCACGCGCTTTTTAAAGTTGAAACCACCAACCGAGTGGTCGGAGGTTCACTCTTTGAAGATACGTCCTGCGCCCACCACTTTCTATTACTATTAAAGTTAATAGAAGATAACCGACGAGAGTCGGTTTTTTTATGCCTGAAATTTAATAGATCAAGTGTCAATGAGGTTTGCTTTGAGATATGACAATTGTATGAACTTTTTATGGAGGCCGTTTTTATAGGATAATTTCATTTATCATATGCCTGTTATTTTATCACACTATGAGTTTTACGATGATCTCAAGAAGACAATTTATTATTAGTGCCGGTACACTCGCTTTTATGGGGCTTTCTCGTAGTACTTTTGGCAAAGTACCATTTCTTGACGTGAGTGAGCATTTAAGTGCCTATGGTCCGTTAGTGACTGATCCTAACAAGTTACTCGATTTACCAGCAGGGTTTAGCTATCAAGTTATATCAAAACTGGGTGATAAAATGGATGATGGCTTTACAGTGCCAGATAAAGCCGATGGTATGGGCTGTATTGCCCTTGATGATGAGCGGGTTGCATTAGTCAGAAACCATGAATTAAAACCAACTGATTTAGCAAAAGCAGATGTTAGCTTACAAACGCATAAAACGTCATTTGCTTATGACACTACTGCGCAAGGTGTTGCTTTGCCAGGAGGCACAAGTCATATTATTTATAATTTAAAAACCGGTAAAAAAGAGCAAGAATATTTGTCACTCACTGGCACGATCCGCAATTGTGCAGGTGGTATTACCCCATGGGGTAGTTGGCTTACTTGCGAAGAGACTGTTCTGACTAAAGCGGATGGCTTTAATCAAGATCACGGTTATATTTTTGAGATACCAGCCAACGCTAAAGGACTAGTAAACCCTGAGCCTCTCAAGGCAATGGGGCGGTTTAACCACGAAGCAGCTGCTGTTGATCCAACAACCGGTATTGTTTATCTGACAGAAGATAAAGGCGATAGTTTATTTTATCGTTTTATTCCTAATGAATACGGTAAGTTGAGTAAAGGAGGTAAACTTCAAGCTATGATGATTAAAGCACAGCCACAGTTTGATACTCGTAATTGGGTTACAGGGGTAATGCCTTTACAACACAATATGGCCGTTGAATGGGTTGATTTGGCGCAACCTGAAAGTCCAAAAGACGATTTAAGAATACGCGGCCACAAACAAGGCGCTGCACTTTTCGCTCGTGGTGAAGGGATACATTGGGGTGAAAAAGAACTTTATTTTTGTTGCACTAATGGTGGTCAAAAGCAGCTTGGTCAAGTGATGAAGTATCAACCATCAGCATTTGAAGGAACAGATAAAGAGCATCTAGCTCCAGGACACGTTCAACTATTTGTAGAAAGCACAGATAAGTCGTTATTTAACTTTGGTGATAATCTCACTGTTGCACCTAACGGGCACTTGATCGTTTGTGAAGATCAGTATACCGACGTGGTAGATAACCATTTACGTGGCGTAACACCTAGTGGTGATGTATATAATTTTGCCCGCTTAACAGCGCAAACCGAGTTGGCGGGAGCTTGTTTTTCTGCTGATGGCAACACCTTATTTGTTAATGTGTATTCACCAACAAAAACATTAGCGATCACAGGACCATGGCAGAGTTTTAAAGGCTAACTGGTGATTATTTAATGCTTATATACAAGTGCACTATGGCTATTTAGTAGTGCTAAGTGAGTTAATTTAAAATGCAGCCTTGCTGATCCGCTTCATACCTTAAAGTATAAACCGGATCAGCAAAGTATTTAGCTCAATTATTAATAACAATAACCAAACTAAAATAACAGGCTGAAGTTTAGGCGCAGGGTACGCGGCTCAATCGGGTGGAAGTGATTATCTTCAACGCCTTCAATAGCTTCACCAGCTAAGCGTGACGTGTAAAAGTAGTCAATATCGTGATCCGTACTATCAAATATATTTAATAGCTCAAGGCCCACTTTCCAATGCGTTTGTTGATAACTTACTAAACCATTAATGACTGTAAGCGGCTCTGAGCGTTTATCGCCATCACTACTGAGTATCCGTTTGCCAATGTGGCGTACGCGCAGTGAAGACTGCCACTGCTGGGTAATATGCCAATTAATGCCAGTACTGGCAACCACAGGCACTGCACCTTCAATTCGATCGTCATTTGAATCGATATCTAAGCGTGAATGTGTAAATGAGGCCTCGGCGTCTAAACTCAAGGCATCATTAAGCCAATAATACGCACTGAGCTCTAAACCGTAGCGTTTTGATGCATCACTGGCTTCAGTGTTACCCGCATCACCCACAAATAATAATTCAGAATCTAAGCTTAGCCACCATAATGCCGCTGATAAATTAAACCGTTGGTGATCAAAGTAGCGTAAACCCAGCTCTGCGCCATTGCTTTGCACCAGTAAATCAACCTTATCAGCAGACTCAAGTGTCACCGGATCTTGTTTAATAGTCGCTCCACGCGTATCATTTGAATGATACGACTGCCCCCAGTTGGCATAACCGGCTAGGTTGTCATTAAACAGGTAATTTAAGCTGGCTTTAAAGCTAACCAAATCATCATCTGCACTGCCTGAATTAATACTGTTATTGCTATCAACATCTGCGTCAAAGTAATCATAACGCACACCAAATGTGGCTTCGAGTGCTTGGCTTAAATTTACTTGTGATTGCCAATAGGCTGAGTAGCTGGCTTCGTCTACAGCATCTTCACGCACAGTACTTAAGCGTTGGCGCTGCTTGGTATTGTATAAACCAACTTGATCAATATCATCGCGGCGATATTCCACACCAACTGTATGCTGGATTAGCATATCTGCAAGAGTATCAGCAAATTGATAACTCAGTGCGCCACCACTAATTGTCCGGCTATCGACTTGTTGGAACTGATCGCCATTAATAGGATCATTTAAAAAGTAAGAGAAGTTAGAAAACAAGTCCATGTCGTAGTTGATCACATAGGCATTGGCTTTAATGTGCTGGCCTTGCCAATTTGCCGATAAACTATAGCGACTAGAGCTGCCGCCTACGGTCGTATCGAGTGAACCTAGCGCACTGATAATACTTTGTTCAACTGCACGTTGTGGAATTTGATCTGCGGAATTCCAGCTGTTGTCATAAGCCATTGCCGTGACAGATAAATCGCCATCCCATGCTTTACCTACATAGCGTACTAGGGCATTTTTTTTATCTACATCTTCATTGATATCTTGCCAAGGGCCATCATAACCTTGCCACTCACCGGCAATAATAATTTTCCCGTTAGCAATCCCAATTGAGCCTAATGCCATCACTCTCTGGTAATTGTCTTCGCCAATTGTAAAGTCAAGTTGTTGATGTTTTGGATTATCAGCTAGATTAAATTCAGCACTGCCAGCGGTCGAAAAGTCACCTTGAGCGGCGCCATACGCACCTTTTTGATAATCTATAGTCGAAATTGTTTCAGGAATAATAAAGTTAAGGTCGGTGTAGCCTTGACCATGCCCATGGCTGCGCATATTAATTGGCATACCATCAATGCTGGTGGCAAAGTCAGTACCATGATCGAGATTAAAACCGCGAATAAAATATTGATTAGCTTTACCTGAGCCGCTGTGCTGTGTGACGGCCATACCTGGGATCAGTTCTAGCATTTCTGCGCTACGTAACATTGGACGGTTTTCTATTTCACCTTGGCCAATTACGCCACTTGATGCACTAATAGCCTCACCAATAAGTCCCGTGCGGTGTCCGTATATGGTAATTTCTTCAATGTTTGCAAGTACATTGGTAGAGCAAAACAAGCTACCAGATAGAATTAAAAAAGTGCGCATTATCATTTCCTTATAAATAGATCGAAATGTTTATATTTAATACTAGTACGTTTTAAGATGTTAATCGGATGCAAATATTTGCTTGCTGTGGAAAATATGTTATTTTCAATAAAATATTCCAAAAATAAAAATCATAAGGAATTTAATTTTGATTGTAATGAAACTGAAAAAAGCGGGGCTGAATGTTTTCAGTGTGAGCTTAGTAACTGGGCTTTTTGGCTGTCAGAGTCAGCCACAGCAAGAGACTGTTGTATCGTTACAAGAGCAACATAAGACGTTCTATCAACAGGTGATGTTGGCTGCGCCTGTCTTACCGGCTGATTTAACAAATATTCCTATGCAGGCGCATTTAGTTGCTAATCGTGTTGCGCAATCGCACTATAAAACGGCGGCGCAGGTTAATTATAGTCAGTTAGGGTGGCAGCAACGCGTGGCAGCAGATTGGCACTATTTTGATATTCCGACATCGCAGGGTAAGTTGTTAGTAATTGATTACCAACAGCAAGGTAACCAACTAGCGTATCGTTATTTAGCAAATGGTACCCAGAATGATTTATATGAGCCATGGAGTTCATCTAAAATTCAAGCTTTTAGCGGTGCAATTGCAAAAGTACGGCAAATAAACCCAGAGCTTGGTGCACATGCGCTAATAGGTGATAGCAATGTTGCTGATTTGATCACTAGTATTAATAGCTACGAGCATTTTGGCAGCGCTGATGGAAACTCTAATGCAATAGCGAGCTACTTTATTAATGTTGCTGGGCGTGATTATTTAAGTAATTTATTTGCAGATAATTGGCTAAAGCTTAATGATTCTCGCATTATGTTTAAAGGTGCTTATGCTACAGAGATTTTTACTCCTAGCACGATTCGTTGGCAAAGTACTGATAGTGATGTTATTGCTAGCAATATCGCTTATTTTACTGTTAATACCGATGATCCTGCTTATTTAGACTACCGGTGTGATGGCTGTGGTTTAACCGGTAATAAAGCCATGACAACTTTGGCTCAAGCTGAGTGGTTAAAACGTTTAGCAAGCCACACTCGAGAGCCCTTAACTCAGCAGCCTTTACTACAAGCACAAGACATTGATGTACTATTTAATGGCACCGGCAATACGGATAAAACCGCTAAAGTGGGTGGTATGATGCAAGGGCTCAGTCAAATGATCACTGACTCTTTAGCGCAAGCGCTTGCACCAGACGATACTCGCCCAGCAAAACAAATTTTAGACGAGTTAACGCAGGGGCAATGGCGAGTTTGGCAAAAAATAGGTTGGGGTCCAAGCGAAACACGCTCAACCACAGAAACTGTCATGTTGGCTCATGTTTACTTACCGTTTATTCAAGGTGGACGCGAATTTACCTTAGCGGCACAAAATAGTGTGCCAGGTGCAAGTGAAAAAAATTTAGCCGTGGTTGGCTTAAAAATGCAGGCTAATTTTACGCATGCATTTAAACAGTTACTGATACCGCAAAAGCAATAATAAGTAGCACACAGCACGACTTACCAAGCAAATTGATAATAGGGAACCCACGAATGCGACATACATTTATCGCCCTGAGTATTTCATTAGCAAGTATTATTACCATGGCACCCGTCATTGCGGCGGCTAACACGTGGCAATCAGATGTCATCGGGGTCACTCAATCTCAATTAACCCCGCAGCACTGGTTAAGCCAAGTGACAGATAAAACTCTGATGAGTGCAGCGCAAATCGCGGCATTTAATAAACAATTGATTGCTGACAATGAACATATTGTCGATCCACTCGATTTTGCCTCTCAGCTAACTCGTGAGCAGTTAAAGGCATATATACTCAGTATTAGTGCGG
This sequence comes from Pseudoalteromonas sp. 1181_04, assembly GCF_052850545.1. Taxonomy (NCBI): domain Bacteria; kingdom Pseudomonadati; phylum Pseudomonadota; class Gammaproteobacteria; order Alteromonadales; family Pseudoalteromonadaceae; genus Pseudoalteromonas; species Pseudoalteromonas sp. 1181_04. The sequence continues at coordinate 66,046 of NZ_VXCS01000009.1, read as the reverse complement.
TACCAAAAATCCCGCGTTTTTACCCTAATGGCGTGGCATTAAGTAATAAGCATTTTGCAAAATATCTAGCCAATTTGAATTTAGACGCTGTGACAGATAATAATCAAGTTAGTTATGCCATGGTGGTAAAGCGCTCAGTCCTGCGTACTTTTCCAACGTCGGACCGAGTATTAAATAGTGGCTTAGATAATGACTTAGATCGTTTTCAAGAAAGCGGATTGTTCCCCGGTGATACAGTGGCTATTTTGCATGAAAGTGCCGATAAGAAATGGTTACTTGTGCGCGCTTATAACTATCTAGCATGGGCGCCCAAAGCTGATATTGCGATATCGAATAAAAGCACACTTCGTGAATTTAAAAATAACGATGACTTTTTATTGATAACTGGCGCAAAAGTAAATACTGCTTACGTGCCTAATGATGCCACTACATCGCAAGTGCAATTGGACATGGGCGTTCGTCTGCCTTTAATGCCGGCAGATAAAACCCCTCATTTATTAAATGGCCAAAACACCTACGCTAATTATGTTGTGCAACTGCCAACCCGCGGGGAACAAGGTCAGTTAGTTATTAAGCCTGCCTTGATCAGTCGCAGCAGTGATGTGCATTTAGGGTATTTACCTTACACCCAACAGCATTTAATAAAACAAGGGTTTAAATTTTTAGGCGAACGCTACGGTTGGGGACACGACTATAATGGCCGTGACTGCACTGGTTTTGTTGGCGAAATATATAAATCATTTGGTCTATTAATGCCGCGTAATTCAGGTCAGCAGGGGAAGGGGGAGTATGGTACTAATCACCGTTTTGATAAAACCAGCAATGAAAGCGATAAATTAGCGGTAGTTAATAACATGCAAGTGGGCGATTTAATTTATATACCAGGCCATGTAATGATGTACTTAGGTGAACAAGACGGTCAACCGTATGTGATCCATGATGTTAAAGGGTTGGGTTATAACAAGGCTGATGGTAGTTTTTATTCAAGTTCACTTAATGGGGTATCGGTAACGCCTTTATTGCCACTGCGTTTATCGCAAACTCAGAGCTATTTAGACCGTACTTATAATATTAAGCGTATTCGCTAGGAGTTAAAAATGAAGATTACGGCGATACGTTTTGCCAAACTTAAAGTGCCATTAGTTACGCCGTTCAAAACAGCGCTGCGTGAAGTGAGCTATATTGAAGACTTAGTGGTGTTAATTGAAACCGATAAAGGCGAAATTGGCTATGGTGCTGCGGCGTCTACGCCAGTAATAACCGGCGATACTCACCAAAGTATCCTTAGCGTTATTAAACAATTTATAGCGCCAAAACTAATTGGTATGGAAATCGAAAACCTCAATCAAATTTGCCAAGTGATCCAATCAAGTGTGGTGGCAAATTACAGCGCTAAAGCCGCACTCGAGCTGGCTGTGTATGACTTGTGGGGTAAATTATATCAAGCGCCGCTGTATAAATTGCTCGGCGGTGGTAGTCAAACATTACGAACTGATATCACTATTAGCGTTGATAATATTGATAAAATGCTCAGTGATTGTGCTGTGGCTGTAGCGCAAGGTTTTGATATTTTAAAAGTAAAAATTGGCAATGATTTACAGCAAGATATCGAACGAGTGAAGGCGATTTATCAAGGTTTTGGCCAGCAAACGCAAATTCGTTTGGATGTAAATCAGGGCTGGAATGCTAAACAAACGGTGTTTGCTTTACGGCAATTAGAAAGCCACAATGTTGAATTAGAACTTGTTGAACAGCCAGTGAAAAGTGATGATTTTAAAGGTTTAAAGTATATTACTGAGCGGGTAAATACGCCGATCATGGCTGACGAAAGTGCCTTTTCGCCCAAGCAAGTAATTCAATTATTAGAGCAAAATGCTGTTGATATTATCAATATCAAAGTCATGAAAACGGGTGGCTTAAGTCGTGCTATTGAAATTGCCAATATTACTGCACAGTATCAAGCTGATTGTATGATCGGTTGCATGTTAGAAGGCAGTATTGCCGTTGCAGGTGCTGCGCATTTAGCGTCTGCAAAAGCCCAGCAGATCAGTAAAATAGACTTAGACGGTCCAGCGCTTGGACAATATGATCCGGTGCAAGGCGGTGTGGAATTTAATGGCCCAGCGATCACGTTAAGTGATGGTCCTGGCTTGGGGATTAAAAGTATCGACACATTACAACCGATAAACGATGGAATTTGGCCGTTATGAAAAAAATAATAATAACATTAATCACCACTGCAGCCCTCAGCGGCTGTGCAAATAGTGCAAGTACATCAGCAGCTGCAAGTGCTGCAGTTATCCCACAGCAAAGCCAACAGTTAGTGGTGGTGGTTGCAGATGATTGGCAAGCCATTGCCGCACAATTGTATCGATTTGAGCGTGTTGCAGGACAATGGCAACAACAAGGCCAAGGTCACAGTGTGGTACTTGGGCGCACCGGTCTTGCGTGGGGTATTGGTTTACACCCAGCTCAAGCGGGCGAACAAAAACAAGAAGGCGATGGTAAAGCTCCCGCTGGTATTTTTGAACTCGGCACCGCGTTTGGTTATTTAGATTCATTAAAAACCAATATGACCTACCAAGGCATGACTGCTGACGACTATTGTGTTGATGTCAAAGGTTCGCCATTTTATAACCAGCTAGTTAATAAGTCAGTGGTAGGAGAGGCTGCTGTCAAAGACTCGTCTGAGTGGATGCGCCGTGATATTTACAGCCAAGATAACCTTTACAAAAAAGGCTTAGTGGTTAAGCACAATAGTCAAAATGTTGATGGTGCAGGCAGTTGTATCTTTATGCATTTATGGCGCGCAGAAAATAAACCAACTGCCGGTTGTACTGCAATGACTGAGCAGAATATGGATACCTTGTTAGCTTGGTTAGATGAACAGAAAAAACCATTGTTAGTGAGCTTACCTAGCGAACAATATCAACAAAAACAATTGCTTTGGAAGTTACCAGCGATTAAATAATACGTGTACAGCCACGCGATCGCGTGGCTTTACAAAGTAAATAATAAAATTGTTTTCTTTTTATTAATTTAATGGAATAATATATTCCATTAATTGGTTTGAAATTGGGATAATAAATGAGTGCACAATACACCTTGCTTGATTGGCTCGTATTCGCAAGCTACGGAGCAATTTTATTACTCAGTGGTTGGTGGTTTAACCGTAAGCGCGCCAACTCAAGTAAAGACTTCTTTTTAGGCGGTAATAGTATGCCGACCTGGATGGTGGCTATTTCGGTATTAGCTACTTCACAGTCTGCTGCCACTTTTATTGGTGGACCTGATCAGGGTTATCAAGGTGATTTATCGTATTTAGCGACGAACATTGGCGCATTCATAGCTGCATTTATTGTTTCTATTTTTCTGATCCCTAAGTTTTATCAACAAAAAGTGTACACCGTTTATGAACTGCTTGAAAAGCGCATAGGGCCAAAAGCTAAACGCCGCAGCGGCTTAATGTATTTATTTGGCCGAGTGTTCGCCAGTGGCGCACGTCTATATATGGCCGCGATTGCAGTAGCGATGATTTTATACGGTAATATAGCCGCAGAAAGTGTGATTATAGCGACTTTGCTATTAGCACTTGCGGGTTTGTTGTATACCGTATTTGGTGGTATTCGCAGTGTAATTTATTCTGATGTGCTGCAAAGTGTCGTATATGTCAGTGCTGCGATTGCCGTTATCTGGTGTTTGTTGGTACTGATCCCCGCTGATTTTTCAACTATTTTAGCAACCTTAAATGAGCCAACCCCCGGTGCTGATTCAAAGCTGGCGATTTTCAAATTTGATTTAGATTTTGGCCCAAGTGGGGTGTTCAATATGGCGTCGGTATTAACCGGCTTTGTATTACTTAACATTGCCGCCTTTGGTCTTGATCAAGATATGACACAGCGTCTACTGACGTGTAAGAGTGACAAAGAAGGCAGTAAAGCATTACTACTTTCTATCGTGATGGTTATTCCCGTGATGTTGGTATTTATCTTTATTGGTTTATTACTTTATATCGTTTATCAGCAGCCAGCATTAATGAACAGTGACGGTGCGCAAGTCGTACAAGAATTTAATGGTGAAAAAATCACTATTTTTATGTACTACGTACTTAATGAGGCTCCTGCTGGTGTTAAAGGTTTAGTTAGCGTCGGTATCATTGCCGCGGCCATTTCAACATTAAACTCCGGTTTAAGCTCGATGTCGTCGGTCATTGTACAAGATTTATATCGACCTTATTTAGCAGCTAAAAATAAGCAAGTTGCCGATAACCATTTTGTTAAAGCCGGGCGTATTGGCATGGCGGTTGTGAGCCTATCATTAGCATTAATGGCCATAGTTTGTTATTTCTGGCAGCAATACAGTGATATGCCGCTTCTTAAGTTTGCGCTGAGTGTCATGGTGTTTTCGTACAGTGGTTTACTGGGCGTGTATTTTACAACACTATTTACTAAACGTGGCAGTGAAGGCTCAGTATTGGCGGCGTTAATTGTCGGCTTTATGATCACTTTATTCATGCAACCATACATCATTGATTGGTTATTGCCGGCAGCAGATCGCTTCTATTTAGGCTTTACTTGGCAGTTATGTATTGGTACTGCGTTGTCGACTCTAGTGTGTTGTTTAGGTAAACCTCAACTTGCCCAGCGCGGCCAGTCAGCTGTAGGAGCCCAATAGGCATGAACATTGACTATATACTAGCTATTGATGGCGGGGGTACCAAAACGCTGGCGAAATTAGTGAATTTACATAGCGCTGAAGAACTTACTGCGCAGGCTGGTGCAGCCTCAGTTTATAACGATTTTAATACGGCGCTTACTAGTTTACAGCAAGTGATCACTAGCGTATGTGCACAAAGTGGCGCTAAGCATAGCCAAATTTTGGCGGTAATGGGACTTGCGGGCGGCTCGTCTAAAGTGTTGGCTGAGCGAGTAACTGCAAGCTTACAGCTAGACTGCGATATTAAATTTGCGCAATTGAGTATTGTTAGCGATGCAATCACTTCATTATATGGTGCAAATCTAGGTCAGCCAGTTGCAATGTTAGCGTTAGGAACGGGCGCTGTAGCAGCAAGATTATCCGCTGATGGAGAAACAAAATTAATTGGCGGCTGGGGTTTTTCTGTTGATGATTTTGGCGGTGGTGCGCGCCTAGGGTTAAGTGCTGTGCAATGCTTGTTAGATGAAATAGACCGCTTTGAGCAACCTAAAAGCCTGCTAACGCAACAGCTGAGTGAACAAGTTGGCCGTGAGCGAGAACAAATATCAAGTTGGTTAATGAAGGCCAAAGCGTTAGATTATGCGCGTTTTAGCCCTTTAATCTTTAGTTTAAAAACACAGTGTATAATAGCCGATACGGTGCTTAGTGAGCATGTTCGACAAGTCGAGAGATTGATTGAAAAATGTCGTGGTCAGAGCCAGTTACCAGTCATAATTATTGGCGGTTTAGCGGACGTAACTATTGCATTATTAAATGAAAATACACAACTGAATTTATCTCCCCGGCAAGGGGATTCGTTAGCCGGTGCGGTGATTTTAGCCAGCGACCGCATTAAACAAATTGAATACACAAGGATTACACAATGAGCCCTGAGTCTAATTTTAATCAGCAGCGTGCACTTTTAGAAGAGCTGAACGGGATTGTGTCAGAAGGACAAAATTTAGATACGTTGGATATAGATTTACTCGATAGTCGCGAAATTTTAACCAAAATAAATTTGGAAGATCAAAAAGTTGCCGCTGCTGTAAAGTTAGTGATCCCAGAGATAGCCAAAGCGGTCGATCATATTGTAACGGCATTTAAGCAAGGCGGTCGTTTAATTTATATTGGTGCCGGCACCAGTGGTCGCTTAGGTATTTTAGATGCTGTGGAATGCGCGCCAACTTACAGTGTCAGCGATCAACAAGTAATGGGAATAATTGCTGGTGGCGAAACGGCTTTTAAAAAAGCAGTTGAAGGTGCCGAAGATAGCTTAAAATTAGGCGTAGAAGATCTTAAAGCCGTTAATCTACAAGCTAAAGATGTCGTGGTAGGGATTGCCGCTAGTGGCCGTACACCTTATGTGCGAGCAGCCATTGAGTATGCAAAATCAATAGGATGTATCACCGTTGGAGTAACCTGTAATCCTAACTCCGCGGTAATGAAACTACCTGATATTGGTATTTGCCCGGTAGTTGGCGCTGAAGCGGTAACTGGTTCAACACGTATGAAATCGGGTACTGCACAAAAGTTAGTATTAAATATGCTCAGCACAGCCAGTATGATCCGCACCGGTAAAGTCTATAAAAACTTGATGGTTGATGTGAATGCCAGCAATGAAAAGCTGCATGCTCGTGCGATCCGCATCGTAATGCAAGCAACCGATTGCACTCATCAGCAAGGAGTCGATGCGCTTGCCCAAGCAAAACAAAGTGCTAAATTGGCTATTTTAATCATCTTAACAGGCAAAGATGCCGCCCAAGCTGAGCAAATGTTAACCCAAGCGGATGGTTTTTTACGAAAAGCGGTGGAACTATAAATGTTAATTAGATTATTGGTTATATTACAATGCCTAATTTTGAGCGCATGCGCCCACAACAGCACTGACGATGCAATCTTAACTGATACACCGCAAGTAAATTTAAGTGTTGGCGCTTTACAATATCAGCAGTACCTACCACAACTTGAGGGCAAACGAGTTGGCTTAGTCGTTAATCAAACTTCACAAGTTAATGACACCCATATAGTCGACTTACTGCGTGATAAAGGCGTGAATGTTACTAAAATATTTGCCCCTGAACATGGTTTTCGTGGCGACCACGATGCCGGCGCGCATGTAAAAAGTACGGTGGATACAAAGACCGGTATTGATGTGGTGTCTATTTACGGCAGTAATAAAAAGCCAGATACCACTGTATTAAGCAAATTAGACGTGATTATTTTTGATATTCAAGATGTTGGTGTGCGTTTTTACACTTATATCAGCTCAATGCATTACATGATGGAAGCTGCTGCTGAGAATAACATTGGTTTTATTGTACTTGATAGGCCAAACCCGAATATTGCTTATGTTGATGGGCCAGTTTTAGATTTAAAATTTCAGTCTTTCGTTGGCATGCATGAAATTCCTGTATTACATGGTATGACAGTGGGTGAGCTGGCAAAAATGATCAAAGGTGAAGGGTGGATAAATAAAGCTTCGTCACTAAACTTGACGGTTGTTCCTGTGGCGCATTATCGCCGCGATATGACGTATAGTTTACCTGTTCAGCCAAGCCCTAATTTACCAAATGATCAGTCAATTGCGTTGTATCCATCATTATGCTTTTTTGAAGCAACACCAATTACAATTGGCCGTGGTACAGACTTTCCATTTCAAGTGATAGGTTATTCACCGATTGCGTTAGGGGAGTTTAGTTTTACTCCGCGCGCTATTGAGGGAGCATCAATGAACCCTAAATTTAAAGGGATAGAGGTGCAAGGTCTTGATTTACGCGACAGTACAATCAAAGGACTAGATTTAAGTTTATTTATTACAGCCTACAAAACTTTTACGCAAAACGAGCAAACGTTCTTTGAACGTGCTGGCTTTATGGATAAACTTGCAGGCACTGATAAGCTGCGCTTAGCTATCGAAGCCGGCCAAACAGAGCAGCAAATCAAACAAAGCTGGCAACAAGATCTAGCTCGCTTTAAACAGCAACGCGCAGCATATTTGTTATATCAATAAGACTATTTTTATTTATAAAACTTTAAAACGCAGCTTAGGCTGCGTTTTTAGTTTTCAATTAATGTTGTCTTGTTTTAGCGTCAATCTCAAAACAGTAAAAATAGTCTCCATAAATGAACCACTACAATTAGTGGGGGTATTTGTAGCAGCGAGTTTACCTCGCGACAATAACGTTAAACCTTTGCCTACATGTTGGGATAAACCGCGACCTGCATTTTAACTTTGCCACAAGGTGGGTTAAAAGCAAATAAGGTATTTGTTTTGTATTGGGATGATTTGAGTTATTAGTCATTAAAAAGGGCATTAAAAAAGGCCACAATTGTGGCCTTACCATGGATGGGGAAATAAGCGCCCATTAAGCGCTTACTTTAATCCATAAGATTAAAACTTAAAGTTAACTGATAACTGCAAGCTACGTGGATTGTAGTAGCTACGCGATTCACCAAATTTCTCTTCAAGTACATACGGGTTTTTGTTATAACCTGTTTGACGATTAAATACGTTGAAGAGATCAGCACGAAATTGTAGTTCCATATCACCAGAGAACTTAAAGTCTTGCGTATAGTTTAAGTCTAGTTGCCAATGGCTAGCAGTGCGACGACTACCAGCAGACTCTGCATAGCGGCTAATATGGCTTGTAGGGTATCCGTATGTTGTTCCATCCCATGCTTCCCATGCTTTACCTGATTGGAATACGAAGTACGCCCCTAAGTTAGCTTCCCAAGGAAGAGTATAGTAACCGTATACTTTTAACAGGTGAGGTTTATCACCTGAGAGTGTGCCATAGCGATTATCCCAAGGGTAACGACCGCGACCATCACCATAATAAGATGAACCAATAAAGTTATTCGCATCATTGCTTGTTGTGGTGTTATCTTGGTCAAAGTTGCCATAGTAGTGACTCCACACATATGAAGCGTTTACGTAGCTATTCTCACCCAAGTATTCGGCTTCAATACTCGCTTCCCAGTATTTGGTTTCGCCGCCATCAACCTCTGCAATTACATACGATGAACCACCAATTTCGTCGCGAATATCAGCTAAGTTAGCTACATATAAGCCTTTATCTGCAATGTGTTGCGGTACACCTTCGGCATCAACACCTGAGTAATCAGTTAGACGCGCATTGTTTGGCATATCCTCCCAAAAGTGCATGCCTTTACGGTGACGAACATGAGCTCGTAATACTAAGTCAGAACCAACATACTTAGTGGTTCCGATAGTAAATTCGTTAATACGACGTGGTTTCATATCATCTTGGAATACTTTACCAGATGAACCATTTCTAGGTGAAGATGATAAAATATTACCAGCTTCATCTAGTAATAACTCAATTTCGGCACGAGTGTTTCGATCCCATGATGCTGCGCGAGATAATGAACTCGCTTCAGGATTATAAATCGCAAAGTTTGCAAATACGGAATCTTCGTCAGAATAAGTCCATGTTGCACCTAAACGAGGTTGCAGCATATCTTTCCAGTCGGTTTGGTACATTTGGTACTTGTGACCAGGGGCAACTTCATAGCCAGAAATAGTACCTGATTTAGCTTTTAAGCCTTGACCATACCACGTGTCTTGGCTGACCAATAATCCTAAGTTATAAGTCCAATCACCCAATTCTATAGTATCGTTAATTTCAAAGTTTAGGCTGCGTGTTTCAGAGTTAATGCCCGTAACAGGCGCGCCATCAGCCGTTGCTAAACTCATTTGTTGGACTCGAGCACGGTAGATAGCATTTGCAGGGTCAAAACCATCAGTGTTTGCATCAGCATCAACTAAGCCACCAATGTATGCAATTGAACCCCAACCGTTAGAGAGTCTGGTTAGTTGCTCTTCGCCTTCTTCCCATTTTGCACCAAAATGGAGTATGTGGTATGCATCGCCCCAGCTAAGTTCATGTTCTAAAATAACTTCAAAGGAATCACGATAAAAGTTTTGATTGTCATAAGTTGCGTATGCACCAACACCACCACTGCCTTTCATCACTGCGTCTTCAAGATAGCCATAGGTATTAATTAATGCATTTGCGCCAGCATTATATGCGGCGATTTGTGCTTCGCTAAATCCTTCATCTGGGTCATAACTTCTTAAGCTTGGGACAGAGAAATAACCCATTTGAGCTAAGTCATCAATACCAAGTTGGCTTGATAAAGAAGGGATTACACTCAATGGTGTATCAGGTTGTGAGCCTGTTTCTAATTCAAACTTACTATATTGGAACGAAAGTGTGGTTGCTGATCCTAAGATCCATGAACCATCTAAAGTAAAGATATCCTGATCAGCTTTACTGCCGACAGATACAGTGTCCATCTCGTAAGCACCAATCGAATCGCCTTTAACTTCTTTATCTGAGGTACGTTGTGAGATATTTATCAAAATATCATCAGTTGGTGCCCAGGTTAATTTACCAAAGTATTCGTCGCGGATACTCTCATAATCTTTTACTTCGCCATAGGCTGTGTTTTTGTTTGCTTTGGTCTCTTCAGGACGGTAATAAGAGGTATAAAAATATAATGTATCTTCAATCAGTGGACCGCTTAAACTTGCGGTTAACCAGTTTTTATCAAGCTCAAAGCTCTCTTCACCTACTGGCGTTGCAACAAAGGTTTTTGGTTGTATTTTGTATTCTATATTACCGTGAAACTCATCCGTACCAGATTTTGATACTGTGTCAATTGAAAAGCCACCAGAACGGTTAAAGCCAACCGCTTTTGCACCACCTCTGTCCATAGTAACAAAGGCAACATCGTGTGTTGATGGCTCTGAAGCTAAGTTTCCATACATCGGCAATGACACATTAACACCATCAAAGCCATATGAGTTATCAACACCTGATCCACCAGCGGATGGGCCCAACGTTGAATTTGCCGAAAGTTCTATACCAGGGACAAGCTTTAAAAGGTCTCGGTAATCTTGACCTACAGGGACATTATTAATTCCGTCTTCACCTAATGAGTTTGTGAGTGCTGATTTACCTTGGCGAAATAGTTTACTGCCTGTCACTGTAATTACTTCAACATTATCTTTTTTACCGCCAAGAACAACATTAGCACTTGAGGTTTGCTCTAGCAGTACATCAACAGTTATTGTTTGTGTAACGCCGCTGCTGTCTTCAAAGGTCAGCTCATAAGTGCCTGGTTTTAGTTGCGGGAGATCATAACTGCCATCTTCACGGGTTACCACCGTACGCGCTTTTGGCATGACGTTACTACGTGCAGTAATGGTTATACCCGCTAGTGATTGGTTTGCTTGCTCGGTTTTTACCTTACCTTTAATGCTACCGTTTAAATTCGCGAATGCAGGAGCACTTGCTAGCGAGGCAGCTATTATAGCGGTGGTTATTGCAGTTTTTGGCACTCGCAGAGCGCGATGTGTGGCCTGCGCTAACGAGCTTATAGTGAAGGTTGGTACATGTTTTTTCATTGTTTTCCCCGTCCTTATTATAATTAGCTTATCGCTCTGAACTTTGTTGATTCCCCAAACAGAGTTATAAACTTTGATCAATTGTTGCTATTCCATTAAACATGCGTTGCCATTAATGGTCAAGAATAAATTCTTCCTTATTTTGTTTGTATCTATAAATAAAATATATAAAAACTGGTTTCGTTATATTTTTTGTCAATATAAGCGTAAGGCTGGGGGAGTGTTTTCGCGATTTTTAGCGCAGTTACTCATATTTAATGTATTGAAATAACATGTTTTTGTGTTTTTCATTCTAAAGAAGGAGGATTTTTTATTGAGTTGGAACAATACTGTTGGAGTTACAATAATAATTATTGTTTATGAACTAAAAAATTTTGGTTGGCATGGAATAAAGAAATAATTTATAAATTAGCAAACGAGAGATAGGTTATTATTGCACGGCTGTTGTTAAAGTGGTTTTTATAATAAGAAAGGCCACAATAGTGGCCTTAATTCTTTAGGATGTCGTTGGTTAGTGATTTCTAAATTCACCAACAACGTCATTTGAATGCTCTAGTAATTTACGACCTTGACGACTCGATTGCGTTAAAGCGATAAATAGAATATCAATAACAAAGTCTTGCGCAGTACGGGCAAGTATCGATGATAAACGGACTGACTCTTCTTCTGCCACAGAGTAAAGCCTAACATTGGCTTGATCAGCAACAGGATTACTACCAAATTTAGTGACAGAGATCACGTAACTGTCGTTCTTCTTAGCCTGCTTTACCACTTCAGCAATTTCTCTGGTAACACCCGATTCACTGATCGCAATAACTAAGTCGCCTTTTGCAAAGGTTGATACATAGGCGAGCTGCGCATGACCATCAGGTTCAGCTATTGCTGGCATACCTAACTTTTGCAGCTTATAAGAGAAGTCTTTAGCCACCAGGGCAGAGCCCCCTAAACCACAAATTAAAATTCGCTTAGCTGATTTTAACAAGCTAACAGCCTGTTCAATGGCTAGCGCTTCATTGAGGTTTTTTGTTTCAGTAAGCACAGCAAGTTTACTACTGAGTAGCTTTTCTGCTATTTGCTCTAGTGAATCACTTAAGGTGATTTTACCATGCAGTTTTGGTTCTGATGTTTCATCATTGAGTGCATCAATGACAGCCAGCTTAAATGCTGGAAAGCCTTTGTAGCCCAGTTTTTGCGAAAATTTTACAACGCTTGACTGGCTCACGCCGACAACTTTAGCCAGCTCTACAGACGAAAGATTACGAATAGCATTAGCTGAGTTCAATGTGAAGTCGGCTAGCTTAGCTTCGCTGCTCGATAGGGACTGACGTAAGGCTTTAATTTTTACAAATGTAGACATACTACCCGCTTATTTTTATATTTGGCGTATTTATAGCATTAATCGAAATAAATTTGTACTTATTCTAGGTTCAAATGTAACCATCTTAGTTTTTACTCTTGTTCCTGTGCGTACAAAAAATAAATTATTCCCAATAGCCGCAATTAAGTTTTGGAATATTGTTTAAGAATAATTGGAATAATATAGTTTTAATTATCTAATTTTACAACACCAATAGCGCGAACTAACAGATTTATTTGCTAGTCGCTTGGGCACTGTTTTTATGGTGAGATAAAATATCTTTATTTAATTTACTTGTTGAAATAAATTATTTACAAATCATTTTACTGTGATAGGGTTTGGTTTATACAACTCAAATTGAGTTGTCCAAACTATAATAACAATATGAGAACTGGGTTTATTTAATGTATTGTTTACTAAAAGCACATACCGCTAATCGTGGTTTTGGGATTGCGCTTATTTACTTTGATCAGCAATGAGAAGGCTATGACGTTTTTATCTTGGTTTAAAAAACTTTGTTTAGTTACAACTGCCGCACTTTTGACTAGTTGCGCTTCAACACCTTACGAGTTTACACAATCTGCCAATTACAGTCATCGTGTTAAGTTTTTAGTCATGCATTACACCGCTATTGATTTTGAAAAATCGATGCGTGCTTTAGTCGATGAAGGTGGTTTAAGTGCTCATTATTTATTACCAGAGTTAAATGATCCTAGCTACCCTGAGGATGAATTAAAAGTAATTCAACTAGTTGATGAACATGATAGGGCGTGGCATGCCGGGACAAGCTTTTGGCAAGGCCGTGAAGATTTAAATGATCAATCAATTGGTATCGAAATTGTTAACGTACCAAGCTGTCACTATCCCGAAGTTAAACCTGATGAGCAAATGGAAAATGACGCCTCAAAACTGTGTATTTTCCCCGATTTTGACGCTAAACAAATAGCGTTATTGATTGAGCTCAGTAAAGGTATTTTAGCCCGTAACCCTGATATTGGCCCAACTCAAGTTGTAGGGCACTCCGATATAGCGCCTACACGAAAAAACGATCCAGGTCCGCGCTTTCCATGGTATCAATTGTACCAAGCTGGTATTGGTGCATGGTATGACAGTGACACGGTTGATAAATATTGGCAGCAATTTAATTTAGTTAAACCATCCATTAGTTTAATGCAAAAAGCGTTACGTGGTTATGGTTATGATGTACACGTGACTAATCAACTTGATCCACAAACCCTTGATACATTAAGTGCCTTTCAAATGCACTTTTTACCTTGGCATGTAAGCGGTAATGCAGATGCGCGCAGCGCTGCGGTATTGTTTGCTTTGATGCAGAAGTACTTTCCGAAAAAAGCAGCTAAGTTAATGTTGCAATATCAACAACAGCAACTTGCCCCAGAACCGATTATTAAGCCTTTAGCAAATGCGCAGGTTGTGTTGCAGGTACCAAATCCTAATCCAAGTTCTCGGGCACTTGTTAATGACCGTGGTACATTTAAAGCTTATAAAGGCCGAGGCGAAATTATCATTGAAAATAACACCGTAACGAGCGCGGATATTTTTATCAATGGTGAAAAAATAAATATTGCTCAGCCACTTATGGCAAATAAGAGTTACAAATACAGCTTATCTAAACGGACCCACAACGGCACAAATACGTTCAAGGTTGAAAATGTGCAGCCTGAAGGGGCAAGTTTAACATTACGTTTTCCTTATCCAACTTTAGTAACTAAGCCCGTAAAGTCAGTGCAGTTTAATAATGTGGATAAATTGATCAACGAAGAAGTCGCGGCAGGGTTTCCCGGTGCCGTACTGGCAGTGATCAAAGATGGTAAGTTAATTAAATTAAGCCACTATGGAGATGCTAAAAAATACCTTGCTGATGGCTCATTATTAGAGCAGCCACAGCAGATGAAAAGCGATACATTATTTGATATTGCCTCTAATTCAAAAATGTTTGCCACAAATTTAGCGTTAATGAAATTAGCCAGTGAAGGTAAAGTTGATGTAGAAAAACCGCTATTTTATTACTTACCTGAGTTTCGTGGGGCGGGCCGTGAGCAGCGGTTAGTCAAAGATTTACTGACCCACAGTGCAGGTTATCCAGCGGTAGTTGATTTTCATCGTAAAGATAATAAGTTTGGTGAGCGATTCTTTTCACAAAATAGCTTACGTACTAAAAACTTATTACTGACAGGCGTGCCATTTGTTGCGGGTCGTAGCGTTAAACATTTATATTCAGATATTGATTACATGTTACTCGGTGTATTAGTGGAGCGACTTTCCGGGCAGTCGCTGGATAATTATGTTGAAGGGCAAATTTATCAACCGCTTGGTTTAACCCACACCGTTTATAATCCATTGCAAAAGGGCTTTATAAAAAACCAAATAGCTGCCACTGAGTTAATGGGAAACACTCGTGACGGACGGATCAGCTTTGATAATGTTCGTACCGACGTTTTACAAGGACAAGTACATGACGAAAAAGCATTTTATTCCTTAGGTGGGGTCGCAGGTCACGCAGGACTTTTTAGTACAGGTCAAGACTTAGCTGTGCTTGCGCAGTTATTGCTGAATCGCGGTGGCTATGGTGATAAGCAAATATTTACCCCGCAAGTATTAGAGCAATTCATTGCCCCGCAAGCCAGCGATGAAAGTTATGGTTTAGGTTGGCGTCGTGCCGGTAACGGTGCTTTACAATGGCATTTTGGCCCGTACGCGAGCCCACAAGCGTATGGTCACACTGGCTGGACGGGCACGGTTACTGTGATTGATCCCGCTTATGACTTGGCGATAATTTTGCTTACCAATGCTCGCCATACCCCGATTGAAGGGAATGAAACAGATTATGAATTTATGGGGAGAAAGTTTGAAACCGGTAAATATGGCTCAATTGTTTCGCTAATTTATGAAGCAATATTAAATAAGCATTGATCTAAATGGCAGTGTTCAGCTTATCGCTAATCGATTTAAGTTGTGTTTATTGACGAACAGATTAAGCTAATGAGTTTGTTCCAGCCTTTATAACAAAGGCCTGATAATAATTAGAGTGAGTCATAGACTCACCACAAAAAAGGTTACAGTATGTCTTGGTATTCAATTTTACCGCCACTAATTGCGATTTTGATCGTATTTTGGCGTAAAGAAGTCATTATGGCGCTACTTGTCGCTGTTGCTTCTTCAGAGTTTTTGCTGGCCTTGCAAGGTAACGGTAATACACTTTTTAATACATTTATAAATACCATAGAGCGCGTGGTGAGCGTAGCAAGTTCGCCAGGTAATAGTCGTATCCTAATTTTTAGTATCTTAATCGGTGCATTACTTGCTTACATACGCGAATCGGGCGGTGTGGCTGCAACAGTAAATGTGTTGATGAACAAAGGTGTGGCAAAGAGTAAACGCCAAGTGGGTTATTTAACCATGTTTTCAGGCATTGCGGTATTTATAGAATCTAACTTAAGTGTACTGACTGCGGGTATTTTATCGCGGGGTTTATTCGATAAATTTAAAATGAGCCGTGCTCGCTTAGCATACATTATTGATAGTACCAGTGCTCCTGTGTGTATTTTGATTTTACTTAATGGTTGGGGGGCATACATACTTGGCTTGCTTGGTAATTATGAACTGTCAGAATCGGCAGTCTCGGTGTTATGGGGCAGCATAGGCTATAACTTTTACGCCATCATCACCTTACTCATTGTGTTTTACACAATCTCGTTTGATAAAGTACACGGCCCGCTTAAAAAGGCTGAAGAGCAAGTGGAATATCAAAAAACTGAGCTGCAAGAAGAAGTCAAAGGGACTAAAGCACGTTACATGTTAGTACCACTAATTACATTAATTGGTAGCATGGTCGGCTTTATGTATTGGTCAGGTAATGGTGATATTGCCAGCGGCAGTGGCTCTAAGTCGGTATTGTATGCAACTATTTTAGCTTGCGTTGTCGCCTACTTATTAATGGTAAGCTCTCGTCAATTTACTCACCATAAACTGGTTGATATTGGCTTTAAAGGCATGGGTGAGTTATTACCCTTAGTCGCGATTGTATTACTATCATTGACTCTCGGCGCCAGTTTAAAAGATTTAGGTACTGGCACTTTTGTTGCGGGCTTAGTGGGTGATTACTTACCTATTTACTTAGTCGTACCAGTGTTGTTTGTAACCGGTGCGGTGATCTCTTTCACAACAGGCACCTCATGGGGTACATTTGCAATACTTATCCCGATTGGTGTGCCATTAATTCAAGCGCTCGGCCTACCACCGTCATTAGTGATTGCGGCAATTTTAGGTGGCGGCGTATTTGGCGATCATTGCTCGCCAATATCAGATACCAGTGCGGTGTCAGCTATTGCCTCCGGCTGTGACTTGCTTACTCACGTTAAAACACAAATGCCGTATGCATTATTCGCGGGTGGCTTAACGTTTGTAGCTTACCTAGTTACGAGCATTATTGTGTTGTAAAGAGTTAGCGAGAGTAAAGCTAGCGAGAGTAAAGTTAACGAGAAAGCCTGCAATTTTGCAGGCTTTTTTATTGCTGAATTAACTTTTTATACTTAGCTGGGGGTATTTGTAAAATAGCGTTGAACTCATTGTTTAGGTGAGATTGATCGGAAAACCCGCACTCAAGGGCGAGTTGTGCCAAGCTTAGCTGTGGGTTTGCTTTTATAAGTTGTCTGGCTTGCCTGACTCTGTAAATACGTGCTAGGTGTTTGGCAGTGATGCCACAGGTGTTTTTAACGTAGCACTCTAATTGCCGCTTACCTTTAGGGGTGTGCTCGTAAGCAGTACTTAGTGGGGTAAGATTGATTATTTTATGGATCAGTTTTTGTGTGTGCTCAATAGCCTAATGGTGTATTTTTGGTGCATTGAGGTGCGCCGACAACAAATCAATAAACGAATCTAAGTTAGCATATTGGTCAAGCGCCTGTGCTAAACCTGTTAAGGTTGCAGGCGCCACAAGCGAATGATTTACCTTTTGTAAATGGGCAAGTCCAGCGGGTTTAAACCGGATCCCACAAAAAACGGAGTCAGCAGTAAACGTTATTTTTGCTGACTGTGTTGATATGGTTTGCATGAAATAGGGGAATTTAATGGTTTTCCAGCTAAATTAAGACGCCCAGATAGCAAAAATATAACGCCTTTTGCGCCATCGCAGGGGAGCCAACTCTCCCCTGAAGATTGGGCGCTTGCAAACCAAACTGCTTGTACATAATCAGCGATATCGCCCGTTGGGCTGTAAATAGTTTATCGTTCATTAAACTCGACTGTCGGTTTAAACATTTTCACCATACGATTCCAACTATTTATAGCATTAATTGCTACGGTGAGGGTAACTAAACTTGATTGATCAAATAATGCTGAAAGTGTTTGGTAAAAGTCATCATCAATGTTCTGTGACAAAGTCAACTTCTCGCAAAGCGCTAATGCAGCACGTTCTTTATCGTTATAAAGTGGCGTGTCTTGCCACGCATTGAGGGCAATAATGCGGTTAATGCTCTCGCCATACTCCAGTGCTTGTTTGCTATGCATGGCTAAACAATATGCACATTGGTTTAACTGTGATGCTCTTAGTTTTAGCAGCTCCCAAATTGTCACTCCAAAGGTAGCCTCGACTTTCTGTTTGATCAGTACTTCTTGATCAATCAAGTAGGTCATTAACTCGGGTTCGATATTAAAGTAATTCGCTCTTTTCATAATAGTTCCAAATCGATAAATAACTACTAGCTAGTTTATTGACGGATAAATAAAAAGAATTGTAAAAAAACGACTTTTTGATTTGTTTTTAGTGTAGTCGTACCTCGCTAAAGACTTATCATACTATTACACAATAATAAAACGGTATAAGTCGCTGATATATTAATTTACACCCTAAAATTAGCGAATTTCAATACTAATTTAGCTCTTAAGCTTTAAAAATCTCACAGTCGATAATGACTGTAGTTTACTTTTATTTAACAATTAGCTTTATTTGTAATATAAATGATCCTAATATAAGTGCGCAAACGATAATTATTAACTGTTTGTACCTAAGTGCAGGATTTGCATTTTACACAACACCATTCAAGGAATGGCATAAATTGGAGCAAAAGAATGAGCGTTATGACAACACTGATACAACGGAAAAAGACTTTGTTTTTACTTCTGTTATCTACTTGTAGCTTTGCTACATTGGCAGAAAATTGTACAACTATGCCCACCTCAGGTGAGGTTTACTCTGTAATTAACCGTGGCTCTAGCTTGGCATTAGATGTAAATACGTCTGATACTAGTGGCGCACCGGATGTAATTAGCTATCAATATTGGGGGGGGACAAACCAGAAGTTTGCTTTTACTAAAGGCAGTGATGGTTACTGGACTATTCGTTCGCAACATAATAACCAAGTACTTGATGTACTCAACTCGTCACAGTCTAATGGTGCTAATATTGTGGTGTATGACGATTGGCAAGGTGACAATCAACGTTGGCAGCTGAAGTTGTCTTCATCGGGAGGCTTTAATATTGTTAATAAACTTACGCAAAAGTCATTAACTGTGGCGGGTTCGCAAAACGGTGCCAATGTGTATCAAAATGATGATGCGGGTGGCAGTTCACAGCGCTGGTATATCAACCCTGTTTCAGGTAGTTGTGGTAGCAGTAGTGGTGGCGGTCAAACAACAGCTGGTTTAATTGGTTTTGCAGCACAACCAGGTAATGATGGCCTTGCAACTACAACTGGCGGCGGTAATGTATCTCCTACTATTGTAACTAGCTGCAGTGCGTTAACAGCCGCATTAAACTCAACATCAACTGCGGTTATTCAAGTTCCTAACAATACAACGATTAACTGCCATACGGCAAACCGAACTGTTGCAGCATGTCCACTCGATTGTGGCACATGGGGCGATTACGGTAAAACCTGGTATCGCTTACCGGTTGGTAACCAAAGTTGTAGTGAATTAGGTAGCAGCTCCAACAACACGGTTAACGTTACACGTAATGACTCTCGTCTTCGTGTTCGCTCAAATAAAACCCTTGAAGGATTGGGGAAAAACTCAAAAATCATCGGCGCAAGCTTAGTGATCAGTAATGATCGTAATATCATCATACGTAATATTTTACTTGAAGATATTAACCCTGCATTAGTTGAAGCGGGGGATGCTATTTCTGTTGATGACAGTAGCCACATCTGGATTGATCATATGGCGTTTAATAAAATTAGTGACGGTTATATTGATATTGGCAATAGCCAAAATATCACTTTAAGCTGGAACCGCTTTTATGGTTATAATACGCAAGTGTGTGCTAACCAACATTGGTACACTCATTTATTCAAAAACTCTCAAATAACGGCACATCATAACTTTTGGGATACAGCGGCAGGGCGTAACCCTAAAGTAGACGGTTATAATTCACGTGTACACATGTTTAATAACTATTGGAAAAATATTACTTATTTTGCAATTAGCGCAGGTAATGGCGCTGAAGTATTAGTTGAAAATAATTACTTTGAAAACAGTGCAAAACCACATTGGAACCAAGGCTCAGGCTACTTTAGCGCGTCAGGAAATGTGTATACTGGTGTGTCAGCAACCGATCAGTATCGCGACAATGGCGCTAACATCTTTAACGATATTCAGTTATACCCATACAGTTTAGACAATGCCAATAGCTTAGGCAGTCAAGTTGATGGCGGTACAGGGCCGCAGTAATACATCCAAACCATCTAAAAATGCAAAAAGCCCTCAATTAGAGGGCTTCATCACATTGCGTGTATTAATCGTTAGATTTTACTATTAGGCACGATACGGTAAATTCCCATACCATCAATACCCAGATATAAATCGCCATTAGGGTGGGTTGCAATACTGCGCACGCGGCCTGCACCTTCAAATAGCTTGCTGTGACCCGTTACTTTATTACCATCAAGTTCAACCAATACTAAGTGTGCAAACTTCATAGCGCCAACAAGCACATGACCTTGCCACTGCGGGTATTTGCTGCTTGTAACAAACTCCATCCCAGAAGGGGCGATAGACGGCACCCACACCCAATCGGGTTGTTGCATACCTTCGCGGCTTGTTTCATCAGTAATTTTGGTACTAATGTAATTGATGCCATGAGTTACTTCTGGCCAGCCGTAGTTAGCACCCGCTTTAATAATATTGATTTCATCACCACCGCGAGGACCGTGTTCATGACTCCAAATTGCCCCCGTTTCTGGATGGATAGCCATGCCTTGTGGGTTTCTGTGGCCGTAAGAGTAAATGCTCTTACGTGCATTTGGCTGGTTTACAAATGGGTTTGATTCAGGGATTGAGCCATCGCTATTAATACGGTGAATTTTTCCTGCATCATACTCTAAGCTTTGTGGGTGAACATCACGCGCGCCGCGATCACCAATCGAAAAGTACAAGTAACCGTCTTTATCAAATTCAATACGCGAGCCGTAATGTTTACTGGTTGTGGTGTTTGGCGTGCCGTCGAACAGCAGCTGCGAGTCGACTAGTACCATATCTTTTAAGCGCGCACGCATAATGGATGTATTGTAGCCTTCTTCATCGCCTTCATAACCTGAGTAAGAAAAGTAGATCCAGCCATTATCTTTAAAGTTAGGATCAAGCTCGATATCTAATAAGCCGCCTTGACCTTCCGCATGCATGTTAGGCAGCCCTGCAATTTTTTGTTCTAGCAGTTTGCCATTACGAATTAGCCTAAGCTCACCAGCGCGGTCTGTTACCAATAAATCTTGCTCGTTAAGCCACGCCATTCCCCAAGGAATATTTACTCCTTGAGCAACTAATTCAAGCTGATACTTATCAGCGCTTTTAGCGACAGGGATTTCTTGTTCCGCTTGCTGCGCACACGCCTGCAAGGTAGATAAACTGACCATAGCAATAGCTAAACTGGTGTAAAAAGACGTCTTCATGATGACTCCAATTTTTTAAACACGATGTAAATAGAGTAGCGTGTTAATAGTTTAATTGTTATTAACATTTACTAAAGTGCGACTATTAGTAGAAAAAGCGGGATAAAAGTCGAGTTATTGCTGTTTCAAGTTTCGTCGTAGGAGATAGCTTAAGCTACGAATAAAAAATGATGGCTTCGTGCGGCGGGCGACGAGCTACGGCACAATCCTAGTACCTAGTCACTTCCTCGAACCTAGCCACTTTATATTGTAGGTCGTCCTTTAGGGCGAAAAAGTGAATATCACCACCGAGAGCACAAAGGCGCTTCGCGCTGCACAGAGGTTAAATATTGGAAGTAGGAGCTGGCTTTAGCCACGAAGGGTTTAACAGCAGTGATAAGTTAACCTGCGTAGGCGCCAAGCTTGCTGGCGCGCGAGGTTTGGTTGGCTAAAGTGCAACGATAAAACCAATGGGGACGTTTAAATTGTAGGTCGCCCTTTAGGGCGAAAAAGTGAATTTCACCACCGAAAGCACAGAGGCGCTTCGCGCTGCACAGAGGTTAAATAGTGGATGTAGGAGCTGGCTTTAGCCACGAAGGGTTTAACACCAGTGATAGAGTTAACTATCGTAGCAGCTAAGCTTGCTGGCGCGCGTGGTTTGGTTGGCTAAAGTGCAACGATAAAACCAATGGGGGCGTTTAAATTGTAGGTCGCCCTTTAGGGCGAGAAAGTGAATATCACCACCTAGAGCACAGAGGGGCTTCGCTACACAGAGGTTAAATATTGGAAGTAGGAGATGGCTTTAGCCACGAAGGGTTTAACACCAGTGATAAGTTCACCACCGAGAGCACAGAGGCGCTTCGCTGCACAGAGCTTAAATATTGGTTGTAGGAGATGGTTTCAGCCACGAAGGGTTTAACACCAGTGATAAGTTCACCACCGTAGGCGCTAAGCTTGCTGGCGCGTGTAACTTTTAGTCATTGCTTGCTAACTTGTCGCTTTCAAACTCGCTAACTGTTTAAAGAAACCTTATTCAATGTTTTTTGCCAGATTGCTGGCAGCAACCAAGGGGCGGCTGCCGCCGGTCGCCCCTTGGAACCCCTCGGCGCCCCGAGCATCACGCTTAATCCTTCAATGCGTAATTGATGTGAACGTAAACGGCGAAGATAGGCCAACTTACACATCCTTGTACGCTCCCCAGTTCGGCCATCCGTGGCCTCTCGTTCAAAGCTACGCTTTTCACCCATGGCCTTGTTTCGCGTTATCGCGCATTGCCTACATGGATGTAGGTACTTAGGATTTGTCGGGAACAAAATCCTGCCATGCGCGATATTACTCATCAATTACTTATTTTCAGGGCGCGATGACGGGGGAAGGGTGTTAAACGTGAGATTTGTGTTTGAGCTTGGTCTTACGTTTCTAGTCATCTATGTATCGATTATAATTGCTTTGTTATAAGTTTATAAAAAATAGTTTCTTTACTCGTCTTGAAACGAGTTTGGCAAACACCTTTGTAAGCTTGTTTAATTACCAGTTCCTTACAAGGCTTAAAGAGGTGAGCTTTTTTCAAAAAGCTAAACTTCTAATTTGAATTTATATGAGTCGCTAACTCTTGTCTTAATTTTGAAACGGCCACTCTGAAATCTTCATCCCAATTATCAGTCTGCGCATTTTGTTTTTTTGTTTGTGCTAATCTAAATACACTTTCCAAAGAGTTGTTTATTGGTAAGGGAGCTTTACCATCTTTATATAAAATATGGATTTTTAATGATGCGCTTCTGATTTTATGTGTCCATTGCTGAAGCTCCCCATCTTTTGGGTTTGAAGTTAGTGTATCTAATATTTCAATTATAGCTTTATGCCTTTGTTCTAGTCTCCATTTAGCAAACTCTCGCTTATTAGTAAAATGGTTATTTCCTAATAATGTTATGATTTGACCAGCTAATCCTCCAGCTAATATGGAAGTAATTATTACGTCCCAGTCCATGCTGCAACTCTCTTTAAGTAAATTATTGATAATATTCAATGTTTATATTATGTTCAATCATATAAGTCAACTTATGTGATTACAGGATTGAGTTAATGGTAGATATTACTAATCGATTTTTAGATAGAGACGCATTTATAGATATTTACGGTATTCTATCAAATCATAGATGGGCAGAAGGAATGGAACATAAGTTAATAAATATATGGGAGTTATGTTCTGAATCTGATGAAAGAAAGTTAATGAAAGAGTTATGTGATAAGTTTTTTGTTCTTGATAGTAGTAGTCAAAAGTTGGCTTGTAATAAAATAAATGATTACATTGCTTCAGAAAAGCTTACGCCAGATTCTACCATTTTAGTTTCGGTTGCCGACGTTGGTAAAGTAGATGGTTCATTAGCTGGTCTTCAATCACTAGAACAAAATATTGAGCCAGTAGGAGACTGGGAGAAATGTTTTGTTAGTCACATACCTGATTTAATTGGAAGGATTAATGAGAGTGTGAGGAATATCATAATATTTGATGATTTTATCGGAAGTGGCCAAAAGATTTCTAAAAAATACGCCTGGCTATCGCAGCAGTTAAAGGTGAACTCATTGGGAATTGAAAATTTCAATATTTACATCATCTCTTTTTCAGCTATGAATTCTGGTTTAAATGTTATTGAAAATGACTTATGTGTGAAGTTTTTTACTGCAAATAAATTTGATAAAGGCATTAGCGTAGGTAGTGATAGCAGCAGCATAAAAAATAAAATTGAAATAATGCTAAAAATAGAGAGTAGGTTAAATGAGACATACAAGAATCGTAAAATAAAAAATTATTCTTTAGGTTATGAAAAAAGCGAAGCTTTATACTATTGGGAGGGATATAGTTGCCCTAATAATGTATTCCCTATTTTTTGGTGGCCAGAGCTTAAAAATAATAAAAAACATTCAACTCTTTTTGTGAGGAGTGGCTAATGGATGAACAAATAAAAATAGCTACAAAAGTTATCTTTAATGAAATCATAAAAAAAAACAGCTGTGAGTTGTTCTATCTTCACCAAAAATATAACCTTTCTCCAAGGATAATCATTGAAGCCCTTTCTATTTTAAAAAAAAATGATTTAGTTAATGTTGAAGGCCAGATAGTTACAATTGCTCCTAAAATTGATAATCAACAAGTAGCAATTATCAATAAAATTATAAAAACAAATAAACCTAAATGTTTATATAAAACAATGCTTGACATATGATTTCATAAAAGTGAAAGTGAAAGGGTTAAACCCCAGCTCTAGCAATATAAGGTGTATTCGCCTTTATCGTTAAGGTTAACTTTAACCTTCAAAAGTCTTAACTACCTCACTCGAACGAAGTGAAATTCGAGCGAGGTAGTTAAAAATTTTCACTACGTGAAAAGTTTTTAATAACAAAACCATAGTAAGTAGGGGTGGGGTTTAACTTTAATGAATAAAAAATTAGAAAACTTATTTGAATCGCTCGATATTAGCGATACGACTCATAATTTAACAGTTGTTTCTAGTATCCTATTTTCTGCGGAAGACTATTATAGGGAGTTCAATATACCCAAAAGAAAAGGTGGTTTTAGGAAAATTACTTCGCCTTATCCTACCCTTCACCTTTTACAAGAAAGGTGCAAATCAAAGTTTTTTGATGCTTTAAAAGTTCACACTAAAGCTTATGCTTTCGAAAGTGGTAGGAATGCAATAGAACACGCAAAGTTGCATTGCGGTTCAAAAGAGCTACTTACAATTGATATTAATGATTTTTTCTTAAACATCAAACGTGACAAGGTTTTCAATATTTTTTACCAGCTTGGACTCGATAGTAATTTAGTAAATCAACTTTCATACCTGTGCACATTGGATGGCTCTTTACCACAAGGAGCATGTACTAGCCCTAAATTAAGCAACGCTGTATTTTATCATTTAGATTGTCGACTTGATAAACTTGCACAATCTTTTGCCCTGAAATACTCTCGTTATGCTGATGATCTAGCTTTTTCGGGAGACAAAATACCAAAGCGATTAATAAAAATAGTAGTTGAAATTTTAAGTGAATACAATTTTAGGTTAAATGAAGATAAAACTAAATTTAAAGTTGAAGGAAGTAAAAAAATAATAACTGGCATTTCCATATCTAGTGGAGAGGTTAAAGTCCCCAAGAAATTTAAAAGAGAGCTTAGAGCACAAGTGTATGAACTTGAAAGAAATAGAGATTGTTTATATGAAATGCCAAATTTTGATCCATTAATATATGAAAAAACCCTTGGAAAAATAAACTATCTATTACAAGTCGAACCAAATAATGAATATGCTAAAAGTAAAAGAGAAATAATTTTGAACAATTATAAAGAATTATTGCGTGGTTAATTTAAAAATTTTAAAAGCCTATAATTTCGTATTAAGTTCCAATCTTAAGCTCAGTTGATAGTTAAACCTTAGGATGCTAATTCTCTATGATAAAATAGCAATTATCCTCCTTGCTACCCCCTACACATCTTTACCCCATCTCCCGCATGTTTAAGCGCTATGATCTGGCCTTGGCTGTTGTGGGCCATGGCGAGCATGTCGCCTTTTACAATATCACTCGCTACGGCGTGTTTGGTTTTTAAGTTATTCAATAGCGAGTCTTTTATTTGAATGAGCACTTCGCTGTGGCAGCTGGCGATGTACCAGTCGTTATCCACTTTTACTAATTGCCCGTATTCAATGTAGCGTTGTTGGTGTAGGCGTAAGTCGGCGGCGAGTTTGTCATCGAGTTGTTGTTTTTGGCGGGTTACCTCACTTGAATAACTGCCCGCATTATCTACTTGGTGTATTTCTATAAAGTGGTAACTGCTTTGCTGTACGGCAAAGGCGTTGTTAAGTGTGTGTTGTTGTTCTGTGTTGTTAAAAATGGTAAAGCCCAGTACTACCAGAGCACAGGCGAGGCCGGTCATTTGCAGGGGTAATAAAAATCGAGTCGGCTTTTTATTAGCTTTTTGATTCGGCATTTGCGTAAACAATGCCTGTTGTTCAGGCGTCAGTGTGTGGCGTTTTTTACGCTCACTAAAATGCTGGTTAAGTTGCTGCTCAAACTGTTCGTTATGCTTGTTCATGGTAGCCTCCTAATAATGTTTTTAAGTTTTGTTTTGCATAACGTAGCCGTGTTTTTACGGTTTCATGATTGCTTTGGGTGATCTGTTGTATGTCTTCAAGCGAAAAGCCTTCTTGCTGTAAGCTGAGCGCTTCGCGTTGTACAAAGCTTAGTTGCATTAAAGCGTGGTTAAAGGCTTCGTAATCAAAGCTTTGCTGAGTATTAGGTGCTGCAATTGCAGTATCGTCTTCTAATTCTACAAAACGCTGTTGTTTGCGAAATTCATCGATTAACGCATTACGGGCAAGGCGGAACAACCAGGCTTTCGGGTTGTCTTGCGGTTGATAATAATGGCGTTTTTCCATCACTTTTAACCATGTTTGTTGGCTTATATCAAAGGCGAGTTGCTCATTACTTTGCGTGACTAAGTAATGATACAAATCGTTGCCAAACAAGGTAACGAGTTTAGTTAAGTGGCAATTGTCGCCACTTTTTGCGTAGTCAGCCAAGTAGTCGTTACTGGGCTGACTGATAAACCATGACTTTAAGCTTGTAAGCATAGGCAACCTTATCCGTTAATGAGCTTTTATTGCGTTTGGTCTAACTTAAAATCAAGTTGTACACTTTGCCCCGTTTGCATTTGTGCTACGCCATCAATCACTTTTGGGCGGTATTTCCAGCGTTTTATTGCCCGTAGTGCTTCACGGTCGAAAATGCGTTTTGGTTCTGCGTTTGTTACTTGTGCATCTATTACTTCACCAGTTTGAGATACATTAAAGCTTAATTGTACCCAGCCTTCAATGCCTTCTCGTGCGGCAATGGGCGGGTATTTAGGATTTATACGTACTATGGGGGTCGCATCACCGGTTGGTCGCTGTAAGTTAGCTTTTATATCGCCACCTATTTTATCAATACTTATATCTGGCGTTATTGCGGTTGTTACTATATTAGTATCAGTACTTGGCGGTGTACGCGGCGGCACTTTAGGCGGCGTTTGCATTTTAGGTGGCGGCGGCAGAGTTTGTTTGTGCTGCACTTTAGAATCTTCCGGTACTTGAAATATCTCCACAACAAAATTTTCACCATTGAAGCTTGGCGCGCGTTGCTCGCCGCTTATTAAATACTGCATAAATGCAAATGCCGCAAAGGTCATGGCTGCACCGCCAACAATGGCCGTTGATGTTTTTAAAGCATGATTAGTGTGTGGTAAAGCTACTGTTTGCATAAGCAAATCCTCGATAAGTTAAGTCGTATTCATCACTAAAACGTGCGCTAGATTAAAAAGGGGTGAAATATTTTTAAAAAGTTTCGTGTTTGCTTATGGGCATTGGTTACAATGGCGGCTGTGAATTTTGGTTTTTATTTTATTAGGCAGTTATGCAACTTATTCAAATTGATAAAGCTCGTTATCGTAAGCATTTAAACCGCGTTATTATCGGCTGCGGCTTGGCGTTGGCTATTGGCAGTTTAGCAATCTCACAACTACTAATCGCGTTATTCCCTGATGAAAGTGGCAGTCATTTTCATTGGAATTTAATAGGTGTAGTTATTACTAGCCTAACAATTGGCTGGGCGCTGAATAAATACCGCACACATGAATATATGACCGAAGTGGTGTATGTGTGGGATCTCAAACAAGCATTGAATAAAATCACCCGAAAAATGGCAAAATTAAAAGCGGCGGGGCGAGAGGGAAATCCTC
This sequence comes from Pseudoalteromonas sp. 1181_04, assembly GCF_052850545.1. Taxonomy (NCBI): domain Bacteria; kingdom Pseudomonadati; phylum Pseudomonadota; class Gammaproteobacteria; order Alteromonadales; family Pseudoalteromonadaceae; genus Pseudoalteromonas; species Pseudoalteromonas sp. 1181_04. Next base: position 37,907 of record NZ_VXCS01000009.1, on the reverse strand, counting down.
AAGCATTGTTAGCAATTCATTATAGTTATGCTGGCTCGCGGTTATTATGGCAACTAGACGATAACACTATCACCATGGATGAATTAGCTATTAAGCAAGCTGAGCTTGACAGTGTGGCGGCTAAGTTTAATGTGACGTTAAACGTTGATGATTATGATGATGTTATTTTGAAGCAATTTTAGTTGCCTTTTTGTTTCTAAAATGTGTAAAGTAGCGTTCGCTTTATAATAAAAAACTTAAAAGGAACTTTAATGACATTAAACAAGCTTTGCCTAGGTGCTTTGCTAACGATTTGTACTTTTTCATCTAATGCAAACGATGTTAATTTTTCAATCGGTGGCGGCTACCCTTACTTTGTTATACCAGAGGTATCATTATCAGCAGCACAAGGTACACAGCGCTGGTATGCTAACTATAAAATAGGCTTAGATGATGGTTTTTCTGTCGGGTTTGAACATGCGCTAACGAGCGATAAAAAGCATGCTTTAGGCTTAGTTGTTGGCGCCATTGGTGCACAAGATGATGGTCGTGAGTGTCCGGATACTGATGATAAAGACATTGGTGAGGCATTTGGTAATATTTTTGGCTGTGCGCTGTCAGGTATGTTTGATACAGAAACGACCAACGGTGTAGGCGTGAGTTATAGTTACCTTTTTAGTGGTTTAAATGAAGGCGGTTGGCGCGTTCGTTTTGAATTAGGCTACGGTGAAGGCAGCAACAGTAATGAAAAACGCGCTGATGGTGGCGTGAGTATTAGTTACGAATTTTAATAATTGCATTAGCTTATATAGGCTTTAGTGATAAATTAAAGCCTACCTCTACCTTGTAATACATAGTGAGTCATCTGATGTAACTGGTTATTTAATTCCTCTTACTAGCACCGCAAATTCCAACCCTGCTTGGTAAATACTACCTGAAAATAGACAACCCACTTGATGGTCGAGCCAGACTTATACCTCTATGCAGCTGTGATTAGTTAGCTGTAAAATCACATTTCATTCAGTTAAATGTAAACGCAGTGGGTGGTGTTTACGTATCACGATGATCAATGTTTAATGATGTTAGATAGGAATCATATGAATAAAATTAACCACAGAAAACTATTAAACAGTAAATGGACGGCCGTTTCACCCGTCAATAAAGAAAAGCATTTTATGATTACGGAAATGGAGTTTGATGAAGAGGGCGTTGTTATCAGCTGTGTTATTGAAGCGGTGATGTCAAAGCGTTCGATGGAAATAAATTGGCATGATTTAAAAGACCAACAGCGCTGGTTACAAGGTTGGAAGTAACCTTGGTATGCAGGTTTTAATTTTATTGGTATCTTATGAATGCATGTTGATGCTAGTGGATGAAATTTAATCATGAAAAAAATACTGATCGTTTGTTTAGGTAATATTTGCCGCTCACCGACTGCGGAGGCGGTGTTAAAGGCTAAAGCATTACAGCGTGGATCACAGTTTGAAATTGACTCAGCGGGTACCGCAGGCTACCACATTGGTAATCCTCCCGATAAACGCTCGCAAGCGGCGGCACTTAAACGTGGCTATAGCTTTGAGGGGATACGGTCACGACAAGTCAACGCTCATGACTTTGAGTACTTTGATTTGATCCTCGCCGCAGATAAAGCCAATTTAGCTGATCTAACTGCACTTTGTCCGGCGCATTTGCAGTATAAGCTGTCGTTATTTTTAGCTTATGGAACCTGCGTTGATGAGATCCCCGACCCTTATTATGGTGGCGAAAATGGTTTTGAACAGGTACTTGATTTAATCGAGGATGCCAGTGACAAAATACTCGATACCTTACAAAAATAGCCCAGTCATGCTGGGCTTAAAACGTGTTTATAAACAGTATTACAAACACTGATGTTATTAGTAATTACGTGTATTTACCTGCCAATTTTAAAGTCTAGCTGCACTTGAGCTTTTGCAACCACTGCTTTTCCGTCTTCAAACTTAGGGGCATAACGCCACTTTTCCATTGCTTTAATGGCTTCTTGTTCAAATGCTTCACCACCTTCAGATTTAATGATAGTGATATTTTTTACAAAGCCAGCGGTGTTAACGTCAAATTCCATTTGCACTGAACCATCTTGCCTAAACCTTGCTTTACTATCTGGGTAGTTAGGTTCTTGACGATAAAGTGGGGTTTGTTGCTGGTTTTCTTGCCACGGCACCATTTTAGCTATAGCTAAACAATGTTTGGTCGCTTCGTCACTTTTACCTGTTTTTTCATAAAGGTGAACTAATTTAGAGTGAGCACTAAGCTCTGTTTCATGATCGAAGCTAAGCGCATCATCAAATACACTTACAACTCGATTTAAACGCTCAATCGCTTTAGAATATTGTCTTTTACCTTCTGCAAAAGCGGCAACTAAAAAGTCAGCTTTGATCCGCTCTACTGAGTTCTCAGGTAAGTTTTGGCTGTAAAACTCGTCTGCCTCAAGTAGGTAACGTTTGGCTTGGTTGTATTTCTTCCCTTGGAAGCCATACGCTAATCCTTGTGCAGCAGCCAGTTTCATATCTGCTACTAATTTTGGGACTTTTTGGACTGCAGCGATTTCAATAACTTGTTTGTATAGGGCGTCGGCTCTATTTACCGAATCAGTATTGGTTGCCATACCAAGCAATGCATCGATGAGTTCAATGCTACTTGCTGGATGATTAGCCGCTAAAATAGTGTAAGCCTGCTCAAACAAGGTAAAACGTTTTTGTTTGTTTTCTGCAGGGTATTGATGAAGCTCATTAGCATAGTTTATGGCTAAATTTGCAGTGTTATCTGATTTATCTCCATAGATTTGCTTACCTAGCAAATAGGCTTGTTCAGCTTTATCTTCTGCGCCTTTACCTTGTTGCTGTGCATCAAGGTATTGCTGGTAAACTATTTTAAATTGACTATGTATAGATTCATCGGCGTGGCTATAACCAGAATAGGCGATGGCAAGACAAAGTAGTAAAGAGGAGGCTTTCATAATGTTCCTTATTATTATGTTTAATTAAATTACACCAAATAGGTACAACTATGTCATTGATTTAGAGTATCGGGTAAGAATTTTGTTTTTGGTGGGGTGGAATTGTCGATTTAGCGCAGGGCAATGCTTGAATTGCGAGTAACTGCCTCAATATAGTTATTACTCATTGCGGTGTTGTATTATTTTCAATGCAGTTTATTTTTGTGATATTATCACGTTTGCATTATCGCATTACTTTTTAATTTTGGATTTGTCGTGGCGCAAGTAAGAGCTAGAGTCCAGCTAAATGTTGGCAAAAACAGTGATATACCCGCAGAAATCGTGTCATTTAGCGATTTAAAAGATGGCCAAGAGCATGTTGCTTTGGTGTTTAATAGTGCTGATAGCGAGCAGTCTGTGCCGCTTATTCGTATGCATTCTGAATGTTTAACCGGTGATGTATTTCATTCATCACGGTGTGATTGTGGTGAACAACTCAACGAATGTATTGAAATGATGCATCAACAAGGTGGTATTTTACTTTATTTACGCCAAGAAGGGCGTGGTATTGGTTTATACAATAAAATTGACGCCTATGTATTGCAATCACAAGGTATGAATACCTATGAAGCAAATAATCATTTGGGCTTTGCTGATGACTTACGTGACTTTTCTGACGCGGTATTAATGCTAGAAGCGATGGGGTTGGCTCACGTAAAGCTGATGACCAATAATCCTAAAAAGCTTAATGCCTTGAAAGATGCAGGTATTGAAGTTGAATCAGTGGTTGGCACGCATGCACACATTAAAGCTGGTTTAGCGGGCAATAAAGCATACCTAGAGACGAAAATTAAGCATGGTGCGCATATGTTAGATATAAAGAAGATTAAAAAACCGTAATTTTAAGCTGTCGTCTATGTAATCCCATCCAACGCCGAGTTATACTCGGCGTGTTTTGTTGTTAATTTAAGAGCAAGTATGTCAATTGAATTACGAGTATTTAAGGCCGATGCAGGGCTGAAATGGTTTAAAGCAGGCTGGCTTATTTTTAAAACTCAGCCTTTTACCTTTATTTTTATGCACTTATTTATAGGTATTATTGGTTTACTATCGCTATTTTTACCTTTTTTACAAATTATAGCAGCCATTGCCACGCCATTTTTAACTGCGGGGTTTTATCAAGCGGTGATCACCAAACAGCAAGGCGGCAAAATTATGTTGGCCGATATCCTAAAGCCGTTTACCGCCAAGGGTAATCGCATGGGGCTGCTTCGTTTAGCGCTTTATCAAATGGCGGCAGGTGTGCTAATGGCCTTGTTAGCTGCTGGCTTATTTGCTGAAGCTGTTGAGATTATGAGTAATCCGAATGTCGATCCTAACATTGCCTTGCAGCAAGTAATTGATAGCATCTCGATGGCAAATTTGGCGCTGTTTTTAATTGCGTTATCGGTGTATTTAACGGCTTTTTCTTATGCAGTGCCGTTGGTTTATTTTAATCAACAAAAACGTATTTTTGAGGTGCTAAAAAGCTCACTTATGGTGTTTTACCACAACATGGCACCATTGAGTGTATATGGGGCAATTACTGCAGGCTTGATGATGCTTTCAATGTTTTTATCATTCTTGCCGCTGTTGGTTTTAATGCCAATTTGCTACATTAGCTTTTTTGTTTCTTATCAAGCTATTTTTATGCCGATCGTACCGCCTGCAGAGGCAGAGCCTGTTGCGCCGCAGCATAATGATCAAAGCGGTCGTTTTGACGCATAATGGCTGAAGAAATGGATGAAGCATTACAAAAGAAGTTAAAAAATTATGTACTTTGGTTACTCGGGCGCCAAGAATATTCGCGTCGAGAGTTAACCCAAAAATTACAGCAAAAAGAGGCGACGCCTGAATTTATCGAAGCTTTATTAGATTGGTGTGAAGAGCACAATTTTATAAATGAGCAGCGTTATGTTGAAGGTTTTGTACGTCGCCACATTGCTAAAAAACATGGCTTAAAACGTATTCAAAGCGAAGCCATGGGCAAAAGGATTGACCGAGCACTGTTAGAAAGTGTGATTGAATCATTCGAAATTGATTGGTTTGGGTTAGCGCAGGATGCGTATTTAAAGAAGTATTCAAATTCACAGAACGACTTCGATCACAAAGAAAAAGCTAAGCGCGTGCGCTACTTAATGTATCGAGGGTTCAGTTACGAACAAATAGATTTTGCAATGCAAGCACAGTAAAAATGGGTGAGACGTTCACATGCAGCACATGACTACCGCACAGATCAGGCAACAGTTTTTAGATTTTTTTGCCTCTAAACAACACCAAATTGTTCCATCAAGCTCGCTTATTCCGGGTAACGATGCGACGTTATTATTTAATAACGCCGGCATGGTGCAATTTAAAGATGTATTTTTAGGCGCCGAAAGCCGCCCTTATAACCGCGCAACTAGCTCACAACGTTGTGTGCGTGCCGGTGGTAAGCATAATGATTTAGAAAATGTAGGCTACACAGCACGCCACCATACATTTTTCGAAATGTTAGGTAACTTCAGCTTTGGTGATTACTTTAAGCAAGACGCGATTAAGTTTGCGTGGGAGTTTTTGACTGACGTTGTAAAACTGCCGAAAGAAAAACTGCTCGTTACTATCTACCATGATGATGAAGAAGCATTTGGTTATTGGGCTAACGAAATTGGTTTGCCTGAAGATCGCATTATTCGTATTGCTACTTCAGATAATTTCTGGTCAATGGGTGATACTGGCCCGTGTGGTCCATGTTCTGAAATTTTTTATGATCATGGCGAACAGATTTGGGGCGGACCTCCAGGCTCACCTGAAGAAGATGGCGACCGTTTCATTGAAATTTGGAACCTGGTATTTATGCAGTATAACCGTCAAAGCGACGGTACGATGGAGCCGCTTCCTAAGCAGTCTGTTGATACAGGTATGGGTCTTGAGCGCATTGCTGCAATTTTACAAGGCGTGCATTCAAACTATGAAATCGATTTATTCCAAGGCTTAATTAAAGCTGCTGCAGAAGTTACCAATGCACAAGATATGGATGATAAATCACTGCGCGTAGTGGCGGATCATATTCGTTCATGTGCGTTTTTAATTTCTGATGGGGTTATGCCATCAAACGAAGGCCGTGGTTATGTACTGCGCCGTATCATTCGTCGTGCAGTTCGCCATGGTAACAAGCTTGGCGCACAAGGTTCGTTCTTCTATAAGTTAGTTGCTGCGCTAATCGAACAAATGGGTCAAGCGTATCCAGAGCTTGCAAAACAGCAAGAAATCATCGAAAAAGTACTGCGTATTGAAGAAGAGCAGTTTGGCAAAACTCTTGAGCGTGGTTTAGCTATTTTAGAAGAAAGCCTGACTGATTTAACTGGCGATGTGATCCCAGGTGAATTGGTATTCAAATTATATGACACCTATGGTTTCCCTGCCGATTTAACCGCAGATGTAGCGCGTGAGCGCTTTATGACGATTGATGAGCAAGGCTTCCAAGAGTGCATGGCTGTACAGCGTAAAACTGCACAACAAGCTGGTAAATTTGGTGCTGACTATAACCAGCAATTAAAGTCTGACAAACACACTGACTTTAAAGGCTATGACGCAACGCACTATAGTGGCACTGTGATTGAAATGTTCGCGCAAGGTGAAGCTGTATCAGTACTTGAAGATGGCCAACAAGGCATTGTGGTACTAGATCGCACACCGTTTTACGCTGAATCTGGTGGCCAAGTTGGCGACACCGGCACATTAACGGTAGCTGGCGGTGAGTTTACAGTAACTAATACTACTAAACTTGGTAATGCATTCGCGCATCACGGAACAGTGATGGGGCGTATTGGTGTGAATGATAAAGTTGACGCTAACATTGATGATAAGCGCCGTGATCGTGTTAAAAAGAATCATACAGCGACGCATATTTTACATGAAGCACTACGTCAGTTATTGGGCGATCATGTGTCGCAAAAAGGTTCGCTCGTAGACCCTGAACGTTTACGTTTTGACTTCTCGCATTTTGAAGCAGTCACGAAAGCTGAACTACGTGAAATTGAGCGAGTTGTGAATGACGAGATCCGTCGTAACTTTGCACTAAATACTGAGCTGATGGCAATCGATGCCGCCAAAGAAAAAGGCGCAATGGCGTTATTTGGTGAGAAGTACGATGATGAAGTTCGCGTAGTGACTATTGGTGATTACTCTATAGAACTGTGTGGTGGTACTCACGTAAATCGTGCTGGTGATATCGGTTTATTCAAAATAGTTTCTGAGAGCGGTATTGCTGCCGGTGTGCGCCGTATTGAAGCGGTAACAGGTGCTGATGCAATTGCTTATGTAAGTGAGCAAGAGCAACACCTAAACGACGTAGCGGCTCTTGTTAAAGGCGACAGCGCATCAGTACTTGAAAAAGTAACTGCCTTGCTTGAAAAGTCGAAAGGGCTTGAAAAGCAAATAGCACAGCTAAGCGACAAGCTAGCCAGTGCTGCGGGTGCATCATTAATTGATTCAATTGTTGAAATTAACGGTGTTAAATTACTTGTGGCAAACGTTGAAGGCACTGAATCAAAAGCCTTACGCGGCATGGTTGATGACCTTAAAAACAAGATTGGCTCAGGTGTTATTGCACTTGGTGTTGCTGATGGCGACAAAGTAAGCTTAATTGCTGGTGTGACTAAAGACTTAACTGGCAAAGTGAAAGCCGGTGAGCTGGTAAATCACATGGCATCACAAGTTGGTGGTAAAGGCGGCGGTCGTCCTGATATGGCGCAAGCTGGTGGCTCTGAGCCGCAAAACTTAACTGCAGCACTTGATAGCGTAACCGCTTGGTTAACTGAGCGTACTTAATAGCTCAGTACGTAAAGTTGATTTAACACTTTAGGAGGCTCAATTGAGTCTCTTAAGGTGTTTACTCTAAATCTGCTTTAACAGCTAAGCCACGTCCTAAATTTATAGCTAAAACGGCATACCTTACTAAATACACACTACCGCATTTTTTATTGCCACTGGATTTACCTTAATTACGAAAAAACTCGGAACTATCCCCATAAACTCTCCACAGCGATGATAAAACTAATTTTTATTGAAACTTTTTCTCGATAACTGCGTCCAAATAGTTAAGATTAATCATAACTTTGAAAAAATAGGCTATGCTTATATCGACTACCGTTATAGTGCACAGAAAAGATTTTAGTAACTACTTGAAGTATTAAATGACAGCCACCATTATATTAACAGTAAAGAAATTTCTGTTGGTTGCTCAGTTACTAAAGTCGCCATTGAGGCAGTGACTATGAAATCATATCCTAGTGTAGTAAGTTTGTTTTTATAGATTAACGTAAACACGTATCAAGATCTGATATTAAAATATTAGTTTGAATAGATGAAACATACTTAGAATTGGCAATAGGCGCATTATAAAGAGTTTTTTTAACAGAAAATGAATCGATTTAGAGTTTTTACTTACTATTAAGGCTTATTTTCTTTAATATACAGACGCGGAATCTTTTAATTTATTGGAATACGGGAGCAAGAGAATGCTAATACTAACTCGTCGAGTAGGTGAAACCCTAATGATTGGTGACGAAGTAACTGTCACTGTACTAGGTGTTAAAGGAAATCAAGTACGTATTGGTGTTAATGCACCTAAAGACGTTTCGGTACACCGTGAAGAAATTTACATGCGTATTCAAGCTGAAAAGTCTAACCCGAATCCGGGCAATGCTTAATCAATTTAATTGATATGAAAGAGCCACTATTTAGTGGCTCTTTTTTTTATGTATTCAATAATCTCATCACTCAGTACGCTGTTTGAAACGTACTGCATGCCGCGACGACTTTTTAAAATAATACCGCGAACAGTAAAAATTACTTCATCAATATCTTGCCATGCTAGCTGATAGCTTTTATGTGGGTTTTCGCTTTTAAAACCGCTTTCATCAATAGTTAACGTTGCCTCAGAGCCTGATGCTCGACTAAGCATTTGCCGCGTTACCCACCAAGGCCTGCGATAATAAAAAGCAACACATTCAAGTACTGCGGCCATGATCAAGAAATTTCCTAAATAGTGTTTTTCTAACCAATAAATAGCTGTAAGTCCTAAACTAACCAATAATACTAAAAAAACATATTTCGGCTTTGCTTGTGCGCTGTAAGGCAGAGACTCATCAAAACATTCGTAAAAGTAGGGTTTATCTAATGTATAAGTGGTGCTAAATGACATGATTAATAAATTCAGGATTACTGTGCGGTTATTTTAGCAAGCTTAGTCGCAAAAAGCCGTTCTTTTAACTGTTCATTTGTTTGTTACTATGAGAGCTTAAGATCTATTTGCGTGATAGGGGATGGTGATGTTTAGTTTAATTGGTTTGACTTGGGCGCTGTCCAGTAATGCGTTTTTGGTGATGGGGGATATGCCATATACTCCAATTGATGAAATGAATTTAGCGCCAATAGGAGCTTTGGGTAAAAAAATAAAAACGACTGAGCATGCTTTTTTGATCCATGTTGGCGATATGAAATCCGGTTCTGAGCCTTGCACCAATGAGTTGCTTGAGAAGCATAAACAGTTACTTACCTCTTTAACTACGCAGCCATTTATTTACACCCCCGGTGACAATGAATGGACTGATTGCGACCGCAAAAATTTAACTCCTCGTTATGATGAATTAGAGCGCTTGGTATTTTTAAAAACCTTGATGTTTGATGATAAATACCTTGAAAAAGCCAATACCTTAGTTGATTTTCAGCAACAGCCTAGCATGCACGAAAATGCGCGTTGGCGGTTCGCTGATGTAGAGTTTATAACGCTGCATATTGCAGGCACCCACAATGGCCGTCGAGAGGTGCTAAAAAGTGATAAACAACTTGCTTATCAACAAGCTGATACAAGAGACGGCAACAACCTTAACTGGTTAGCGCAAGCAAACTCAGCAGCCAAAGGTTATGTGATTGCTTTTCAGGCGGATATTTACACCCATCAAACAGCACAACCAGCATGCAGTAAAACTCAGCCAGAACAGTGTGATGGTTTTAAAGTGTATCGCGATGCTTTGGCGGAATTTGTAAACACAGTAAAAAAGCCGGTATTAGTGATCCACGGTGATACAGGCCCTTATTGTCAGCAACCATTATCACAAAATTTAACGCGACTTAATGTACCCGGTGATTTTATGTTTAGTGACATTGCCAAAGTAAGTCTGGTGCAACAAGATACAGATGTAACTTGGCAGATCAGTAGCTTAAAAAGTGGTAAATCACTTAAGCGGATCTGCCGTTAATGTTCGGCTAAGCCGGCATCGGTCATCAGGTTTTCAAGTTCGTCTTGCAGCTCAAAAAGCTCAGGCTCAATATAACTTAAATCACAATCGCCTTTTAACGCGGTTTCCAGTGCTTCAGCGAGTGCCTTGAGCTTGGGTACGCCAGTGTAACAACAAGCACCGTGAAATTTATGAATAATACTTAGCACATGTTCGCAATCTTGGCTGGCGGTTGCTTCTTCAAGTAGTCGCAGGGTTTCTGGCACACTGAGTAACAACATATTAAGCATTTCAAGCGCCAGTTCGTTTTTACCGCCGGCACGTTGCAGTGCTAATGGCCAATCCAGTGAAGAGCTTACAAAAGGAGGCTCAATAGCAACTAGCTCATTGCGGCTTTTGTCTCGTCGCAGCGGTGATTGTGGACTATGATCACTGATAATTTGTTTCAGCATATCTTCATCAATAGGTTTAGTTAAATACCCTTTAAAGCCATCGGTAATAAGTTGCTCTTTCTCGCCTGCTAAGGCGTGTGCTGTGACTGCAATAATAGGGGTATCTTCGTTTAAGGATGATTCTAGGATCAGTTTACAGGCGGTAATACCGTCCATAATTGGCATTTGAATATCCATAAAAATAATGTCGTATTTATGGCTTTTGCTCAAACTATAGGCTTGTGAGCCATTATGAGCGGTATCGATAGTTTCAATTTGCTCTTCTAATAAAGTACAAAGTAACTTTAAATTGGCATCATTATCATCAACGACTAATACTTTTAGCGGTAATAACTTTTCGTCATTTTCTTCAATATTGTGTACGGGATGATCGAGTCGATAAGGTGCTGCAAGCACTTCACAGAGCTTGCGGTGGTTCAGCGGTTTACTTAAACACGCATCTGCACCACAGCCAATATATGCTTCGCGCATATTATGCGATACCGAATTAAGCATTAAATACAGGTAGTCAGTCGATTCACGGACTGCTTTGATATAGCTTTTTAAGCGTTGCATTTCGTCAACTGCGGCAACATGACCAATAATACAAATATCGTAATTAAACTCTTTGTTTAACTCTTGTAAAAAGGTTTCTTGGTCAAAGCACGCAGTAACCCTTGTTTGCCACTCGGTGAGTAAAGAGAGCACCGCATTATGGGTATGTTCATGCGGTTCTAGGTATAAAATACGTTTATTTGCAAGAGATCTACTTGGTAAGTCGCTGTTATAAATATGGCTTGGAAGCCTAAATACACCATTAAAAGTAAAGCAGGTGCCGTTACCAGGTGCTGAGTTTAAGGTAATGCGGCCACCCATGGTTTCAACTATGTGCTTGGTAATAATTAAGCCAAGGCCTGTGCCACCAAATTTACGGGTAATGCTTGAATCAGCTTGGCCAAAAGGAGTGAACAAGGCATCTTGTTTATCCATTGGAATGCCAACGCCTGTATCGGTTACCGACACTAATACTGAGGTCCGTTCTTCATCAAGTAAACGATGGCCAACATCAATTTTAATTGAGCCTTTTTCAGTAAACTTAATTGCATTACTAATCAAGTTGATCAGAATTTGTTTAAAGCGGGTCGGATCACCAGTAATGTTATCAGGCACCAGTGAGTTGATATAAATCGATAGCTCTAATTGTTTTTCATGCGCACTGGGGGCCAGTAGCGTAAGTACTTCGTTTATTGTGTCACGTAGTTGAAATTGAATGGACTCAAGTTCCATGGCGCCTGCTTCAAGCTTCGAAAAATCTAAAATATCGCTGATGATAGTCATTAAACTATTGGCTGAGAGTTCGATGGTATCGAGGTAATCTTTTTGGTGTTTATTTAGCGGTGTTTTATGTAATTGACGAGTAAAGCCAATTACACCATTGAGTGGTGTGCGCAGTTCGTGACTCATTTTCGCTAAAAAGTCCGATTTTACGCGGTTGGCGTCTTGGGCATCGGTTTTAGCAATACTGAGCTGAATATTCTGTGTTTCGTATAATTCTAACGACTCGCGCAAGTCACTGGTCGCCTGATCGATGTGCTTTTGCATTTCATCTTTTTGCATCACCATAGTATCAGAAATGGTGTTTAGCCCTTGGCGTAATAATTCAAACTCGCCCATCATCGGAGCGGTTAGGCCGGTTTCTCTTTTCCCTTCGATTAATTTGTCGGTAGCCAGTACTAACTTATTTAATGGGGTCATAAACATATGGCTAAGCCTGATGGCTAAAATAGCCGCCAACACTAAGGCTAAAATAATTACAATACCGCTGACTAATAATGCCTGTTGCTGACCAATAATCGCTTGGTCTTTGTTGAGCTGAATAACCACAGTGCCAAGGGATGTTTGAAACGTTGCATTATTCCACTGTGCGTCTGGCGTTGAGTGGTTGATGATCGGCGTAAAAAATGTAATTAAGTGGTCGCTGGGCACTACTTTGGTGTTTTTTCCTGCTTGCAAGTACTCACTGTGCAGTAGATCATCAAAGTCACGGTGATAGTTACTGGTTAATACCAGTTCATTATGCTCGTCAAAAATGGCGATGGTTTTAATTGCTGGAGAGTGTTTATTATGCGCATGGCTGATCAAACGGTTTAGTAGCTGTTTATTTTTTGCTAATAATGGCTGTTCAATGGCAATCGACAGGGGCTCGGAGATAGTCGCACCTTGCTGATATAAAATTTCATCAAGCTCAATGTAACGATTTATTGTAAAATAGCCGCCAAGTAGTAATCCGATAATCACTGTGGGAATAAGTGTTAGCGTTAAAACTGAGTCGCGCAAACCAAGTTTAGTCATAAGTGAACGTTGTTATCATTATTAGTTAGTTAAAGAGTATATACTTATAAGCTAGTAATCAATCACCCTCGTAGAATCAATATTTAAGGTGTTGCCCGATGGCGCAGTTTTTCCAAGCAAAAAAGAAAACCCTTTCTGGACAGTCGTTAACTTTAGCCATTTCAGGAATGGATCATCAAGGTCGGGGGATTGCCAAGCATAATAATAAAGTGTGCTTTGTTAGCGGTGCACTGACAGGTGAAACGGTTAAGGCCAAACTAACCGAAGATAAAGCTCGTTATAGCGCGGCTAAAACGATAAAAGTTGAGCAGGCCAGTGAAGCACGGGTTAAACCGTTTTGCGAACATTATCAACAATGTGGTGGTTGCCAATTACAGCATTTGCGACTTGACCAACAATTAGTTGAAAAGCAAGTGGCGGTGAGCCAGCTGTTTTCAAAGTTTGCCAAGCTTGATGCAATGAACTGGCAAGCCCCGTTATTGAGCGAGCCGACGCACTACCGTCGCAGTGCGCGGTTAGCGGTGATGTTTGATAAAACCGCAAAAAAAATGCGGGTTGGTTATCGCGCGCAAGGTTCTAAACAAATTGTCAGTGTGCAGCAGTGTGCAGTACTGAGTGACGATTTTGCCGCAATTTTTACTGTTTTTGATCAGTTATTAAACCAATATGGCGAACTTCGCAGTGTTAGCCATATACAATTATGCCAAGCAGATGAGCAAAATTTTGTGGTGATCCGCCACACTAAAAGCATCAGTGATAAGCTAAAAGCAACTATTGAGCAGCAGGGGCTTGATCATCAGTGGCAAATTATATGGCAAGGAGATACTCAGCAAATTAACCACAGCCATTTACCTATGCCGTTTTATAGCTTACCTGAGCTTGGACTAAAATTTACTTTTGGGCTGGAAAACTTTATTCAAGTCAATGCGCAGGTAAATCAAGCTATGCTTTCTCAAGCGGTTGACTGGCTTAGTTTAAAAGGGGACGAACAGGTACTAGACCTATTTTGTGGGATTGGTAACTTCGCTTTAGCGCTGGCAAATAACGCAAAAAGCGTAATTGGTGTTGAAGGAGTGGCTTCTGCGGTTGCAATGGCGGCGCAAAATGCGCAAACTAACCATATAGCCAATGCTCATTTTCATTGTTTTGATTTAACACAAACAATGCAGCAAGCTCCGTGGTTTAGTAAAGAGTTGAATGTATTAGTACTGGACCCTTCACGTACCGGTGCCTTAGCTATTTTAGAGCAACTGCCTCTGAAGCAATTTAAAACGATTTTATATGTATCTTGCGACCCTGTTACTTTAGCCCGTGACAGCGCAATTATTACGCAAGCTGCATTTTCACTTGAAAAAATAGGGCTAATGAATATGTTTCCACACACGGGGCATATCGAAACGATGGCGTTATTTCAACGGAGGTAGAGCGCATTATGGTAGCTACTCGGCAATCACACCAACACGACAAACCGGGTGATTTTAGCACACGACTTGGTTTACTTAACTTAACGCAAGAAAAGCGCGAACTATTAAGTAAAGCGAATACCCTTTGCGCTGAACTGCATAATCATCAGCAACAAAATATTGCCATGGAAATGGTCGAAATTTTGGTGGAAATGAATCTCGATGCAGACACCCTCGCTACCGCATATATTACGCCGAGTTTTTTGGCTAATCTAATCGACATCGATACAGTAAGCGATGTGATGGGGAGCCATGTGGCAACTCTGCTAACGGGTGTTGCACAAATGGCTACTATTAGCACTTTGGCTCATCAAGGTACTGGCACCGTTCAAGTTGATAATATACGCCGTATGTTATTGGCGATGGTTGAAGATGTGCGCGCTGTGGTTATTAAACTTGCTGAGCAGGTATGTCATTTACGAGAGGTTAAAAACGCCAACGAAGAAGAGCGGGTGATTGCTGCAAAAGAAACCGCTGATATCTTTGCGCCACTTGCTAACCGGTTAGGGATTGGGCAATTAAAGTGGGAGCTGGAAGATCTATCGTTTCGCTATTTGCACCCTGATGTGTATAAAAATATTGCCAAGCAATTGGATGATAAGCGCCTAGGTCGCGAAGCTTATATGGTAGATATGGTTGAGCAAGTTAAAACTAAACTGGCTCAAGCAGGTATTAAAGGCGAGGTATATGGTCGGCCAAAACATATCTACAGTATTTACAAAAAAATGGCGCAAAAGAATTACGAGTTTGACCAGTTATTCGATATTCGCGCCATGCGTATTGTGGTGGATGAATTGCAAGATTGTTACGGTGCGCTGGGGATCGTACACACCAATTGGCGCCATCTAAATAAAGAATTTGATGATTATATTGCCACCCCTAAACAAAATGGTTATCAATCTATTCATACCGTAGTATTTGGCCCAGAAGGCAAAACGGTTGAAATCCAAATTCGTACCCACGCGATGCACCAAGATGCTGAGCTCGGAGTCGCTGCGCACTGGATGTATAAAGAAGGGGCGTTACCTGGGCGTGGTTCTGGGTATGAGCAAAAAATTAGCTGGTTGCGTAAATTATTGCAATGGCAAGAAGAGGTGGTTGATGGCAGCGATTTAGCCGAAGAGCTAAAAAATCAAGTGGTCGAAGATCGGGTGTATATTTTCACCCCTCGAGGCGATATTTTTGATTTACCGCTGGGCGCAACACCATTGGATTTTGCTTATTATATTCACTCAAATGTCGGTCATCGTTGTATTGGTGCAAAAGTATTTGGCAAAATTGTGCCTTTTACCCATCAATTACACACTGGCGATCAGGTTGAAATTTTAACCCAAAAACAACCTAATCCTAGCCGCGATTGGTTAAATCCATCACTGGGATATATTAAATCATCCCGCGCGAGAGCGAAAATACACCACTGGTTTAAACAACTCGATCGCGATAAAAATCTCAGTGCTGGTAAAGAAATTCTAGATAATGAATTGCAAAAGCTCGATCTGACCTACAAAAACTTAGAGCCGGCTATTACTCGCTATAACTTTAAAGAGTTAGATGACTTAATGGTTGCGATTGGCGCCGGTGATGTGCGTTTAAATCAGTTGCTGAATTTTATCACGGATCGCTCTGATGACGAGCCCGTCATCCGCTTTAAGAACCCGACTAAAATCAGCGGTGATAAAAATGGTATCGTGGTTGATGGGGTTGGTAGTTTAATGAGCCATGTGGCTAAATGTTGCCGCCCAGTTCCTGGTGAGTCAATAATCGGTTATATCACGCAAGGGCGTGGCATAGGTGTGCATAGGACTGATTGTGATTCTTTTAATAATCTAAGAACACAACATCCTGAGCGTGTTATTGCGGTTAGTTGGTCAGACGAAATTAACGGCTCTTATGCCCTGTGTATTAAAATTGAAGCAAGTGACAGAGCTGGGCTTATACGTGATATTAGTTCGGTACTGGCCAATGAAAAAGTTAATGTGCTGAATATGAATATGGAAACCGTGGACGACCGCCAATTAGCGTTGTTTACCATGCAAGTGGAAGTACATGATTTATCAAGTACCAATCGATTACTATCAAAATTAGATCAAATCGAAGGCGTGCATGAAGCAAAACGTAGTCACTAGGAATGTAAATGAACCAGACAACTAATACCTCAACGAATACATTAACTGAGTTATTAGCCATTATGGCTAAATTACGTGACCCAGCAACAGGCTGCCCGTGGGATTTAAAGCAAGACTTTACATCCATCGTACCGCATACCTTAGAAGAAGCATACGAGGTAGCCGATTGCATTGAAAAAGGTGATTTCGGTGAGCTTAAAAATGAACTGGGTGATTTACTCTTTCAAGTGATTTTTTATGCGCAATTGGCACAAGAGCAAGGGTTATTTGATTTTAATGATGTAATGGCTGGGCTAAATAATAAGTTAGTGCGTCGCCATCCACATGTATTTGCCGATCAGCAAGGGCTGACTGAACAACAACTCAGTGAGCAGTGGCAAACCATAAAAGCACAGGAGCGGGCAGCAAAAGCTGAACCGCAGAGCAACACATTATGGCAAGATATACCTGCAAATCTGCCTAGTTTGAGTAAAGCCAAAAAAATTCAGCAGCGGGTTGCAGGATTAGGCTTTGATTGGCCTAGTTATCATGGTGCATTAGATAAAGTGGCTGAAGAAGTTGATGAAGTAAAAGAAGCGTTAGCCGTTGATCCATTTTCAGCACACAGCGCAGAAGAAATCGGCGATTTATTGTTTGCTACAGTTAATGTAGCACGGCATATTAAACGTGACCCAGAGCAATTATTACGTAGCGCCAACGATAAGTTTTCAGCGCGATTTGAAAAAGTACAAGCCTATTTATGTGAGCGTGGGCAATCGCTTGATACAGCAACCCTTGCTGAAATGGATGCCGCATGGGATGCGATAAAAAAGCAGCAGTAAATAATGCGAAACGCTGAGTGCGTTTTTTGTGCAGAGAATTACTAACTTTCGCTGGATTGATGGCAGTGCCTTTGCTATAATTTCGCCCCGTCTTGATTCTATATTTTTCCTTTTAATTCCTGATATTCTAGGGTTCGCATGAGTACAAAATTTATCTTCGTTACCGGCGGGGTTGTTTCCTCGTTGGGTAAAGGTATTGCAGCAGCATCGTTGGCAGCTATTTTAGAGGCCCGTGGTTTAAATGTTACCATTTTAAAGCTGGATCCTTATATCAACGTTGACCCAGGCACAATGAGCCCAATTCAACATGGTGAAGTATTTGTCACCGAAGACGGCGCTGAAACCGATCTTGATTTAGGTCACTATGAACGTTTCATCCGTACCAAAATGACAAGCCGTAACAACTTCACACAAGGTCGTGTATATGAAGATGTGCTGCGTCGTGAGCGTCGTGGTGAGTACCTTGGTGCAACAATTCAGGTTATTCCACATATTACCAACGATATTAAGCAACGTGTTTATGACGGTGCTGAAGGCCATGATGTGGCACTCGTTGAAATTGGTGGAACGGTTGGTGATATTGAGTCACAACCATTCTTAGAAGCAATTCGTCAGCTTGGCACAGAGATTGGCCGTGAGCGCGCATTGTTTATTCACTTAACGTTAGTGCCATTCTTAGGCCCTGCGGGTGAAGTGAAAACCAAACCAACACAGCATTCTGTTAAAGAGTTACGCTCGATTGGTATTCAACCAGATATTCTTATCTGCCGTTCAGATCGTAAATTACCAAATAACGAACGTGCAAAGATTGCTCTTTTTACTAACGTTGAAGAAAAAGCGGTTATTTCATTACCTGATGTAGACAGCATTTATAAAATTCCTGCGCTATTAAAATCGCAAGAGCTTGATAACTTTGTATGTCGTCGCTTCCATCTTGATTGCCCTGAAGCTGATTTAGTTGAGTGGGAACAAGTGTTATACCAAGAGTCAAACCCAACGGGTGAAGTGACTATCGGTATGGTTGGTAAATACATTGAACTACCTGATGCCTATAAATCTGTAAACGAAGCACTTAAACATGCAGGTCTTAAAAATCGTTTAACAGTAAACATTCAATATGTTGATTCACAAGATGTTGAAAGTAAAGGTACTGAGTTACTAGCTAACCTTGATGCTATTTTAGTTCCTGGTGGTTTTGGTGGGCGCGGTGTTGAAGGTAAAATTTTAGCGGCAAAATATGCCCGTGAAAATAAAGTACCTTACCTTGGTATCTGTTTAGGTATGCAAGTTGCGCTAATTGAGTATGCACGTAATGTTGCAGGCTTATTAGATGCAAACTCAACCGAGTTTAATGCTAACTCGTCAAGCCCTGTGGTTGGTTTGATCACTGAATGGTTAGATGCTGAAGGCAATATTGAAACACGTAGCGAAAAATCTGATTTAGGTGGCACTATGCGTTTAGGCGCACAAAAATGTCATTTAACACCAGGCTCAAAAGTACGTGAAGTATATGGTAGTGATGAGATTGTTGAACGTCATCGTCATCGTTACGAAGTAAACAATAATTTTGTTGAACAGCTTGAAAAAGCTGGCTTGAGTTTCACTGGTTTATCGGAAGATAAGAAGCTAGTTGAAATCATCGAGAATAAAGATCACCCGTGGTTTATTGCGGCTCAATTCCACCCGGAATTCACCTCAACACCGCGTGATGGTCATCCGCTATTTGAAGGGTTTGTTGCCGCTGCGCATATTCATCAAAAAGCGTCATCGTAATATGAATAAGCCGTGCACTATGCACGGCTTATTTGTTTTCAAAGTCGACGGCATTAAGGAAAATTAATAAAGTCGGAGTAGACTCACCATTTTGGGAAAAGAGGAATCAAGATGTCAAATATCGTAAAAGTGATCGGTCGCGAAATTATGGATTCGCGTGGTAACCCAACTGTAGAAGCTGATGTTCATTTAGCTGACGGTTCATGGGGCCGCGCTGCTGCACCATCAGGTGCATCAACAGGTACTCGCGAAGCACTAGAATTACGTGATGGTGATAAAGCACGTTACTTAGGTAAAGGTGTATTAAAAGCGGTTGGTTTTATTAATAATGAAATCGCGACAGCCTTAGCTGGCCAAAATGCACTAGAGCAAAGCACTGTTGACCAAGTAATGCTAGATTTAGATGGTACCGAAAATAAAGAAAAATTAGGTGCAAATGCAATCTTAGCAGTGTCATTAGCAACTGCAAAAGCTGCTGCACAATCTAAAAAAGTAGAGCTTTATGAGCACATTGCTGACTTAAACGGTACACCAGGTGTTTATTCTATGCCGTTACCAATGATGAACATCATCAATGGTGGTGAGCATGCTGATAACTCAGTTGATATTCAAGAATTCATGATCCAGCCAGTTGGCGCTGCCAACTTCCGTGAAGCGCTTCGCATGGGTGCAGAAATATTCCACAGCCTTGCCAAAGTACTTAAAGCTGATGGTCATTCAACCGCAGTGGGTGATGAAGGTGGTTTTGCACCAAACCTTGCCTCTAACGAAGCGGCACTTGCAGCAATTAAAGTTGCTGTTGCTAATGCAGGCTACGAGTTAGGCAAAGACATTACTCTAGCACTTGATTGTGCTGCGTCTGAGTTTTATGACAAAGAAGCAAATATCTACGACCTTAAAGGCGAAGGTAAAAAATTCACCTCAGAAGAGTTTAACTACTTCTTAAAAGATCTAACTGAACAGTACCCAATCGTGTCTATCGAAGATGGCCTTGATGAGTCTGATTGGGACGGCTTTGCACACCAAACAAAACTACTTGGCGATAAGATCCAATTAGTTGGTGACGATTTATTCGTGACAAACACTAAGATCTTAAAGCGTGGTATCGACAACGGTATTGCTAACTCAATCTTAATCAAGTTTAACCAAATTGGTTCACTAACTGAAACGTTAGCTGCAATCAAAATGGCTAAAGACGCTGGTTTCACTGCTGTTATTTCTCATCGCTCAGGCGAAACTGAAGATTCAACAATTGCTGATTTAGCAGTGGGTACTGCAGCTGGTCAAATCAAAACAGGTTCATTGAGCCGTTCTGATCGTGTAGCGAAGTACAACCAATTGCTACGTATTGAAGAGCAATTAGGCGCTAAAGCACCTTTTAATGGTCTTAAAGAAGTTAAAGGTCAGTAATTCTTTTATAAGAAGCTGATTTAAACTTTTGAAAAATCCTCGCAAATGCGGGGATTTTTATTTAAGTGCCTTGTAGGCGCGAGTTTATCTCGCGCATTTTTAGGCGTTAAAGCTGAAATTGCTGCTTCAAAATCTGCCCTGTAAAGCTGGTTTTTAAATAAAAACCTCGGGGTAGGGTTTTAATAATTTGCCCGTTTGGACCGATGGCATCGGTGACTATTCTGCTATTAGCTGCTTTTGGGCGAATTTGCATCGCATCCCCTAAATGCCCTGAGATCTCATCAACACGTCCCAGTGCTATCAGCTCCATTTGTTCTTCCCAGTCTCGCTGTAACTGCGCATCTTGCTCTGCTGAGGGTTGCCATAAAAAGCCACTACCAATGGTTCTATCAAATGGCACAATGTCGCGCTCGCCTAGTATGGGTAGCCACAAGACATGATTGAGTTTTTTACGCACATTACTTTGCTGCCATGTCATACCTGTGACATTCAATAACGGTGTCACAGACACAAAAGTGGTCTCTAATGGTTTGCCTTTATATGAGATTGGTAGCGTTTTAAGTTCAATCCCGAGCTCTTCAAAATCAGGGGTAGGTTTGGAACCTGCTGTAGCACCTAATGCATATTCAATCAATTGCCCCGTCCAGCCTTTCTCCTTTAATAAATGCTCAGGTGTTTTAAACTGATAATGACTTGCTAATTGGCCTAATGTCAGTCCTGCAATGTTGCTAACACGTTGCATTAATTCATTGATTGAATGTGGTTTTATCGGTTTCATAGCGAGTTATTTGGTTGTATAAATTCACTACTCATGATAGCAAAAGAGTTTAACCGTGGATATCTTTGCGTTTGGGTGTTTTTTGTCCAGTGATAGTTCGCTGTGTTTTTAGACAAGGTGAAACTTGCTGACTTTAAGCTTAATGTATTGAATTTAATGGTTTTTAACTGTTGAATTTGTAAAGCCTTTAAGCTGTGTTGAAAACTTGTTGGGATAAATACATAACTATGAACAATGTTATCCACAGAAACTGTGGAAAAGGCAAGTTATTGGATCTGTTATTGTGGATTTGTTTGCAAAATGAGCTGTATAAACTAAAGTTATGCACAAGCTGTGAGTAAGATGCGTAAAACTCTGAATATTGTTTGCCGTATTGCAGGTAATGTGGAACAATCATTAAAAATCGACTTACAAATGAGGCACTAAGGTGATTGATGCCGAAGGTTTTCGTGCCAATGTCGGAATTGTAATTTGCAATAATCAGGGACAGGTCTTTTGGGCCAGACGTTATGGTCAGCATTCTTGGCAGTTTCCTCAAGGTGGTGTTGATAGTGGCGAAACAGCAGAGCAGACCATGTTTCGTGAATTACACGAAGAAGTCGGCTTGCGCCCTGAAGATGTAGAAATTGTCGCAAGTTCAAAACATTGGTTACGTTATAAATTGCCCAAGCGTTTGATCCGCCGAGACTCCAGTCCGGTGTGTATTGGGCAAAAGCAAAAATGGTTTTTATTGAAACTGCGTTGTAAAGACGAAGACGTCAACTTACTAAAAACACATCATCCGGAATTTGATGATTGGCGGTGGGTAAGTTATTGGTATCCGGTAAGGCAAGTTGTATCGTTTAAACGCGATGTTTATCGCCGTGTTATGAAAGAATTCGCACCCTTTGCGATGCCTTTTAATAAACGTGAACAGTCCAAAGATACGTGGCGCCATAAAGGTAAATAATATAAAGGAGCAGTATTATGCTGGCTACACTCAGAGCTATTGCAGAGTCCGTTTCGCAACAAGCGAGTTTGGATAGTGCGCTAGCATGTTTTGTTGAAATGGTGAAAGATGCCATGAAAACTGAGTGCTGCTCCATTTATTTTGCTGATTACAGTCAAGATAATTTTGTATTAATGGCAACCAGAGGGCTTAATCCCGCAGCCGTGGGTAAGTTTAGAATCGGTTTTACCGAAGGTTTAGTTGGCTTAGTAGCACAACGAGAAGAACCTATTAATATTGCCTTTGCCAAGTCTCACCCGCGTTTTAAACTCTCTCCTGAAGTGAATGAAGAAGGCTTCAACGCATTTTTGTCTGTGCCTGTAGTTCATCAAAAAAAAGTGCTGGGCGTTATTGTTGTACAACAGAAAATTGCCCGTGTATTTAGTCAAGATGAAGAGTCCTTTTTAATTACGTTATCTGCGCAACTAGCGTCGCAATTAGCCCATGCAGAAATCAAAGAAGTACTACGCCAAGATGAGTTTTCTCATCAGACCTCGGTGCTAAAAGGGGTTTCTAGCGCGCCAGGAATTGCGATAGGGCAGGCGTTTGTTATTCTGCCGAAACTTGACTTTAAATCGATAGAATTAAAAAAAGACGATAACTGTACTGAGCAACGCCGCTTATTTACTCAAGCTGTTGCTGCAACCCGCAAAGAATTTAACACCTTGTCGATGACTCTTAGCGATTCTATCCCTAAAGAAGCGTTGGCAGTGTTTGAGGTGTATCAGCAACTACTGGATGCAAAAAGTTTAGGGCAGAATGTTGAAGCACAACTGCAAGAAGGCTGGTGTGCAAAAAGTGCATTGAAAATTGTGATCGAACGATTGATCTCGCAATTCAATGCAATGCAGGATCCCTATATCAAAGAGCGTGCGGTTGATGTTAAAGATATCGGCCTGCGCGTACTGCATCATCTCGTCAATACTGAACACGCCGTAAAAAGTTATCCTAAAGATACAGTACTGATCGCTAATACTTTAACCCCAGCCATGCTTGCAGAAGTGCCTAAAGGCCATTTAGTTGGCGTAGTAAGTGTTAACGGTGCGGCAAATAGTCATGCGTCAATTTTAACCCGTGCTATGGGGATCCCTGCAATTTGGGGTATTGAAGATTTACCGCTATTGCAGTTTGATGGTAAACCAATGATTTTAGATGCATACGCAGGGCGATTATATATTTCGCCTTCGCAAATGCTACAAGATGAATATTTACAATTACAGCACCAAGAAAGTCTATTAAACGACAAGTTTGTGGCTGAGCAAGAATGCGATGCAGTGACATTAGATGGCGAGCATATTAGTTTGTTGCTCAATGCTGGTTTGGAACTCAATACTGAAAAAGCTAACACCAAAGTCTGTGATGGCGTTGGCTTATACCGAACTGAAGCCTGGTTTATGCAAAAAGGCCAGTTTCCATCACAAATAGAACAAGAGAATTGGTATCGCGAAGTATTAGCCAGTTATCATCCAGAACCTGTAGTGATGCGTACGCTTGATATTGGTGGTGATAAAGCACTTGATTACTTTGATATTACAGAAGAAAACCCATTTTTAGGCTGGCGGGGTATTCGTGTCACATTGGACCACCCAGAGATCTTTTTAGACCAGCTCAAAGCCATGGTTAAAGCAAACATTGGTTTAGGTAATTTAAAAATTATGCTGCCAATGATAAGCGGTACCGAAGAGGTTGATGAATCTTTAGCATTGTTAGAGCAAGCCTATTTTGAACTGGAAGAAAAATACCCAGAGCAAGCCATTGAACGCCCAGAGATTGGCGTAATGTTAGAAGTCCCTTCAAGTGTATTTATGCTCCCTGAATGGTCTAAGAAAGTAGATTTTTGTTCTGTAGGTAGTAACGATTTGACGCAATACTTACTTGCCGTCGATCGTTCGAATGCGCGTGTTGCTGATTTATTTAATCCCTATCATCCAGCGGTATTAAGAGTACTGCAAAAAGTTGCGAAAGAGTGTCAGCAATATGAGATGTCCTTTAGTTTATGTGGTGAATTAGGTGGCGATCCTGAAGGTGCAATACTGCTGATTGCGATGGGGTATCGTCGCTTGAGTATGAACTACTCATCATTAAGTAAAGTTAAATGGGTATTAAGACGTTTAAAAGCCAGCGATATGGAAACATTACTGGCGGAGTGTTTAGCACAATCTACTGCAAAACAAGTACTTAGGTTAACGCGTAATTTTATGATTGAGCATCAACTTGGTGAATTATTTTATACCCCAAATCAGGCTTCTTAGTTATACCAATCGACTTAAATATTTAACCATTCTAGCGTGCCAAATAAAGCGCTAACTGCGTTATAAATTTCTCAAGTAGAACAACTACATGTCGAAATTTATGCCTTGTTATCACTCTATTTATCTGTCGCTATAAATGGCTAATAACTTAACACGATTGGTATTACCAAAACGAGTGCTGTAAAGATTCGATATAATCGATTAGTATATGCATATAATAAATCCAATTTTATAAGAGTGTACGATGCATGATTTAGTTATCCTGATTATCAGCTGCGCGCTATTAGGTTGTGTGGTTGGTTTTTTAGCTGGGTTATTAGGCATTGGCGGTGGATTAATTATTGTGCCAGTACTGAGTTCATTATTAGTGCATTTTAATGTTGTTGCGGTTGATCATGTACTGGTTATTGCGATTGCTACCTCGCTTGCCTCTATTTTATTCACTTCAACGTCATCTGCATTAGCACACCATAAAAATCAAAATGTGCCATGGGAAATTGCGCCTTGGGTTATGTCTGGCGTTGGACTTGGTGCTCTGATCAGTGGTTTTGCCGCGAGTTTAATTCCAGAACAGTTATTACGCATCGTTTTTGCTGTTAGTGTGGTGTTTATTGCTGCTCGTATGGTGTTGTCTGCTCGTAATAAGCCTGTCGCGGTCAAACCTATGCCAAGTGGCCCAGTTATTGGCGCTATTAGCGCAGTGATGGGCGGATTATCAGGTTTGATTGGTATTGGTGGCGGCGCATTGATTGTGCCGCTACTGCACTATTTTTCAGTTGATATTAAAAAAGCCATAGGCTGCGCGGCAGCATGTGGCATTGTGATTGCGCTATTTGGCTCTGTGGGATATGTCAGCGCTGGTTGGCAAGTAACCGATTTACAACATGGCTTTGCAGGTTTTGTGTATTTACCGGCATTATTAGGTATAGTAATAACCTCGTGGTTTATGGCACCAATAGGAGCCAAAGCAACGCATTATTTACCCGTTTCAACGATAAAAAAAGTGTTCGCGGTGTTACTGATTATCATCGCGCTTCAAATGGTTTTTAGTTAAGGTTTAATTTTATGGCTCTTGAATTTCCAGAGATCGATCCGATCATTTTCACTGTCGGTCCTCTTAGCGTACGTTGGTACGGTTTAATGTATTTAATTGGCTTTGCTTTTGCGATGTGGTGGGCAAATAGGCAAGCAACTAAACCAGGCTCGGGTTGGACGAAAGAAGAGGTCAGTGATTTACTGTTCTACGGTATGTTAGGGGTTATTCTGGGTGGTCGGATTGGCTATGTACTGTTTTATCAATTTAGTTACTTTTTAGAAAATCCACTGTATTTATTTAGAATCGATCAAGGTGGTATGTCTTTCCACGGTGGCACTTTAGGGGTGATAACCGCTATTTGTGTGTTTGCCTGGACACGTAAAAAACAGTTACTTGCAGTGGGTGATTTTGTTGCACCGCTAGTGCCGGTTGGCCTTTTAGCTGGACGTATTGGTAACTTTATTAATGGCGAATTATGGGGCAGAACTACCGATGTGCCTTGGGCTATGGTATTCCCAAATGGTGGGCCATTGGCGCGTCATCCTTCACAGTTGTATGAAGCCTTTTTAGAAGGCTTCGTGCTGTTTATTATTTTGTATGTGTTTACTAAAAAGCCACGTCCAGCGGGTAGTGTCGGCGGATTATTTTTACTATGCTATGGGGTATTTAGATTCTGCGTTGAATATGTGCGCGAACCAGATGCACAACTAGGATTGTTTGCTGATTTTATATCAATGGGTCAAATATTGTCATTGCCAATGGTCATTGCTGGTCTTGGTTTGATAATATGGGCATACAAAAAGCCACAGCCTGCTGTTGCCAGTAAAGCATAAAAAAGAAGCGAATAATGAAACAATATTTAGAGTTATGTCAGCGCATTGTTGATGAAGGTATCTGGGTTGAGAATAAACGTACGGGAACGCGTTGTTTAACAGTCATTAATGCGGAGCTTGAATACGACGTTGCGAACAACAAGTTCCCAATGATCACCACCCGTAAAAGTTATTACAAAGCGGCAATCGCAGAGCTGTTGGGTTACCTTCGTGGTTATAGCAGTGCTGCGCAATTTCGCGACATAGGTTGTATGACTTGGGATGCTAACGCTAATGAAAACCAAGCATGGTTAAATAATCCGAACCGTAAAGGTGAAGATGATATGGGCCGTGTATATGGCGTACAAGCTCGTGATTGGCGACGCCCTGATGGCACACCGTTAGATCAGCTAAAAAAGGTCATTGATAATCTTAAAAATGGTGTGGATGACAGAGGCGAGATCATCACTTTTTATAATCCGGGTGAGTTTGAGTTAGGGTGTTTGCGCCCATGTATGCACACGCATACTTTTTCGCTTCTTGGCGATACGCTTTATTTAACCTCGTATCAGCGCAGTTGTGATGTGCCACTTGGTTTGAATTTCAATCAAATTCAATGCTTTGTAATGCTTGCACTGGTCGCGCAGATCACTGGCCACAAAGCAGGTAAGGCATACCATAAAATCGTTAATGCCCATATTTATGAGAACCAACTGGAATTAATGCGCGATGTGCAGTTACAGCGTGAGCCATTTGCATCACCTACGTTGACGATTAATCCAAATATTAAATCACTCGAAGATATCGAAACGTGGGTCACCCGTGATGACTTTGAGGTAAATGGCTATCAATGCCATGAAGCAATTAAATACCCGTTTTCAGTGTAACAATTAATAAGCATCATAGTTTTAAGGAGAGAATAATGAAAGCAGTGATCCCAGTCGCAGGACTTGGCACCCGTATGTTGCCAGCTACTAAAGCTATTCCAAAAGAGATGTTACCTGTTGTAGATAAACCCTTGATTCAATATGTAGTTAATGAAGCGGTTGCTGCGGGTATTAAAGAAATTGTATTAGTGACTCACTCGAGTAAAAACTCGATTGAAAACCATTTTGATACCAGTTTTGAGCTAGAAGCAACGCTAGAGAAGCGGGTAAAGCGTCAGTTACTTGCTGAAGTACAAGCTATTTGCCCTAAAGATGTGACAATTATTCACGTTCGCCAAGGTGAAGCAAAAGGCTTAGGGCACGCAATCAACTGTGCAGCGCCAATTATTGGTAACGAACCGTTTGTGGTTATTTTACCTGATGTGATCATAGATGATGTTGAAAGTAATCTTAAAAAAGATAATTTAGCTGAAATGATTACTCGCTTTAATACAAACGGTGAGAGCCAAATAATGGTTGAGCCTGTGCCTATGCAGGATGTTGATAAGTTTGGTGTGGTCGATTTAGGCGACGTAAAGCTTGAACAAGGGCAAAGCGCAGCGATCCTTAATATGGTTGAAAAACCTCCTGTGCATAGCGCACCATCAAATTTGGCTGTGGTAGGTCGTTATGTGCTAAGTAAAAATATTTGGCCATTACTTGCAAAAACTCCCGCAGGCGCCGGCGACGAAATTCAGTTAACAGATGCAATTGCGATGCTAATGGAAAAAGAATCTGTTGCTGCTTATGCGATAAAAGGGCGTAGTCATGATTGCGGTAGTAAGTTGGGCTATTTAAAAGCCACTATTGAATTTGCACTGCGTCGTGATGAATTTAAAGATGAGCTAAGTGATTTTATTAAAACCTTAGTTTAAGCTCATTTATTGAGCCTAACTTATAAAAGTGCCTTAGTGGCACTTTTTTATTGCTTAAAAATCCTGAAACTGGCACTGACTTTGCTTATAATATGGCATTATTTATTTTGTGATGCTAACAGATGATGTGTTTTAAAAAGCAAGCTTGGTATACCACAGTGTTGGTTACAGCAACTGTCTGGCTTAGTGGGTGCAGTAGTATTAATGCTAACCCGGTGGAACAGCAGCCTGCATTAATTTCTGATCAACAAGTCAAAGAGTATGTTCAGCAATGGCACTCGCAACAAGAGAGTATTACTCGTTTAGCTGCGATGGAGGAAGACTTGCAACTATTAATAATGGCACTTTCCTCTCAAACTGATATTGCAGAAAACCCAGCGGTGCTTCGCGAAGATAATGTTACGGTGGCTCATTATGCTGAAAAAATACAGATCCCTGATACTGCTAACTCCTCAAAAACTATCGAAAACCGCCCTCTGCCACTGTATGGCAACTCACTGCCAGGCGCGCAACTTGGGCTGTATTTAAAACCGCAAAGAGTGAGAACGCAAATAGCAAGGTTGCAGCAACAATATCCGCAGGCATTTAGCCAATTAGATTTTGTAATGACAGAGCGTCACAATAAAGGCGTTACCTTGTATGGGTTACGAGTTGGGCCATTTCAAAATTATACCGAGGCCAATCTATTTTGTTCATTAGCACAAAATTTAGGCCAAAAATGCCTGAGTGCCCCATTTGTTGGTCAGCCTTTGTAATTAAATAAGCTATTTTTCTGATTTTTCAGTAATTAAGCTTAAAGTAATTGTTCTGAGTGTCGATAATATCTAAGATAGGGGCAACATAGGGTAATGTCCCATCACTTATAAGGATTTAATATGAAATTATCTTTAACTCTTCTGGCAGCAGCAGTTACAGCAAGCTCATTCGCGACTTATGCAACAACCGAAAGCTTTGATGCGAAAGTTAAAGTGCAAAATACTGTCGTTTTAACCAAAGGAAATGACTTAGATTTTGGTACAATTCGAGCGGTTGCAGATCCAGACGGTGTTAACCAAGCTACATTGGTTATAAACCCTGAGCCTACAGCAAGTCCTGTATCGTCTAGAACTGATAACGCACCTGCGATTATTTCAATAATAGAGCAAGGTTCGCCTGCATCTTTTACAGTATCGGAAGTAGTGCCAAATGCTCGTTTATCAATTACTAACCCAACAGCAACAACCCTGAGCTCTAATGGCCAAGGTTTGAATGAGCCAAACTTTACGGTTGGTACTTGGACATACTTTATCACTAGCGGTCCAAATGCAAACGCTTATTATTCATCAGTGACGCCTAATTTAACTGCTGACGGTGATGGCAGTGTATCGTTTAATATTGGTGCAACTCTTTCTACAGCATCAACAATTTCTAGCGAAGCGTACCGAGATACTGAGTATACAGGCACTTTTCAATTAGAAGTTGCTTATTAATTTAATCATGCGTTTTTTGTTGTTATTTGCGATGCTTTCAATACTGTATTCACAGTCAACAAGAGCCGCGAGTATAGAGCAACAAGCGCTTGATTTTGGCACCTTAGTTATTCTTAAAAGTGATCAAATAGGTTCTGTAATTATCAAGGATGATGGTTCGATTAGCACCTCTGGCGAAATCTATATCCTTAAAGATGGTCGCCCAGCTGAGCTGATACTCACTGACATCCCCCCTGGCACTCGAGTTTCCATGAATTTAGTGGCTCCTGCAACTATGCAACACAATACTAAAGGAAGTAGTAGTGCCGACTTTAGAGTGACCTTAAATGGCTTTCCTAAAGACGCAACAAGCGATGAGTTTAGCGAAGTGCATGTATTTATTGGTGGTAAATTAGAAATAAATACAAGCAGCAAACAATATGTTGACGGCGACTATTCAACAACCACAAACTTAGAAATTTCAGTGGATTATTAAGGATTTAAATGTTTAATAAATTAACCGTGATACTGCTTTTAAGCTTTTGTTTTTTTAGCCAGGCGGTAATGGCGAATTTACTTATTTCTCCTACTCGTATTAGTTTTGATGAGCGTCAACGTACTGCAAAGGTCACAGTGATCAACACCAGTGACGAGTACAAAACTTACCGAGTGCATTGGAGCGAAAAGCAATCCACATCAACCGGAGGGTATGTAACCTTACTTGAGCCGACGGCGACAAGTTTAAGCCCGATGACGCGCTTATCACCAAAGCAAATGCGTTTGGCGCCTGGTGAAAAGCAAACCGTTAAAATTGCAATTCGAAAACCAAAACAGTTAGCAGATGGTGAATATCGTTCGCATTTATTATTTCAGGCGTTGCCAAATGAAAACCCAAATAGTACGAGTTCAATAAAAATTAATATGATCATGAGCTACAGTATTCCAGTCATCCTTCGTGAACATGCTGAAGTACCAAAAGTACTCATTGAGCAAGCGCAAGTGATTAAAAACCAGGGCAACCAACGACTACAATTTAAATTAAAACTCAATCGTGAAACTCACTTTAGCAGTTATGGTAAATTAACCGCGTTTTATCAACAAAATGCTAATGCTAAGCTGGAAGCTATCGCTGAAATTGGCAATTTAAGTATTTACTCGGATGTAAAAAATGCCGAGGTAATGTTGAGTTTATTTAGTGATAAAACCCTAGATAAGCCTGGTACTGTTATTTTTAAATATATCGGTGCAGATGAATATCAAGACATAAATTTTGCCGAGTATGCTTTAGCGATTAGTCCAAAAATGCTGCAACTTTAACTCTTCATGACCAAGAATACAGGGCTAAAGTGCATTACACTATGGCTAAGTTTATGCCTTAGTAACAATGCATTCGCGACTAATAACGTAACTGTGAATGATGCATTAAAAACACTTCGCAAGATTGAAGCTAAATTAACCGACTTACCAACAGCTTCTCAGCCTAACGTTAACAGCCCTGTTGCGTCAAACCAACCGCGGATCGCAAGCGGTGAGTTTTTATTATTTTCGTTGTCTTTAAATGATTACTACTTAGGCGAAGTGTTCGCTTTAAAAAGTGATCAGGGTATTCAACTTGGCCTTAGTAGCCTAGCTGATATATTGCAATTTGGAATAGAAGTTGATCTTGCAACTCGTTCTGCTCAAGGCTGGTATCGAGATCAACAGCCTTTCATTTTAGATGCCAGCACCCTGCCTGCAACACTGATAACTGACGCAGGTATGCTTGAACTAACGGCTGCTGATATTAGCATTGATGATGACATGTATATTGAAATGGCGCAGTTAAAAGAGGTTTTTGGGCTGCAATTTACAGTCGATTATGGTGATTTAGAAATAGAGTTAAGTTCGGCCATCTTATTACCAATTGAACAACAGCGAGAACGCCATGGTAGAAGGCTTAACCCCTCGAATCGTAATGCCAAGCCCACCTTGCCTTGGAAAGCCAGCCCGTATCAAGCGCTTTCATCACCTGTTGCTGATTTACAATTAAACTACAGTGCTGATAAAAATCAAAATAGAACAAGTTACTCATTATTAGGTGCACAAGACTTTGCTTATTTATCTGCCGAATACTTTTTATCTGGTCGCGAGGGCGATTTACTCAGCGATTCGCGTTTAACATTTACTAAGCAAGACCCGCAAAGCTCATTACTGGGAGTGTTAGCAGCCAGTGAAGTTGAGTTTGGTGATGTAACGGCCACACAAGTTGGCAGCCGTTACAACAGTCAGTATGGTCGTGGTATTAAGTTTTCAAACCGCGGACTGACTCAACAATTTGATAGTAACCGTATTAATTTAAGTGGTCCGATTCAGTTAGGCTGGGACGTTGAGCTTTATCGTAACGGCGTATTGATTGCGCAGCAATTAAGCTTATCAGATGGTCGTTATATTTTTGATAATGTTGATTTGTTTTATGGTGAGAATAACTTCGAGCTTATTTTTTATGGTCCTCAAGGGCAGGTCGAGCGAAAAAGCGAATATTATTTTATTGATAGTAACCAATTAGCACAAGGTGAAGGATTTTATGAACTATCAGTCTCTGAGCAGGGTAAAAAATTGCTTGGCAATACTGCCTTCAATAATGACAGCACGGGCTGGCAAATAGCAGGGCGCTACGAGCAAGGTATTACAGACGACTTCTCGATATATACCGCTGCATTGGCACAAAAAAGAACACATGACGACCTACAACACATGTCACTGGGGACTAACCTTAGCTTATTTAGCGCTCTGCTATTAAACTTAGACTACCAGAAAAATAATCAACATGAACAAGAGCTTGAACTTACAGCACGCACGCAATTTGCTGATCAATCTTTACTTTTTAGCGCAACGAATCGAACCGATGAATTAAAACAAAAATACGACAGCTATCAGTTTGATATGGCTGGCGAGTTGATGCAAAACAGTTACGGGCGGCTAAACTACCAAAACAATTTATTGTATCAAACATCAGATAACCGAGGCATCTATAAGCAAGCACAGAACCGTTTGAATTATGCGATTGCAGGCCTAGCTTTGAGCAACCAATTACAATGGCAACAAAGTAATAATGTTGAATCAGTGTATGGCTCAACACGTTTGCAAGGGCGTTTGGGTCGTATTTATAGTCGTTTTAGTGTTGATTACACATTATCTCCTATCAATGAAGTCACCAGCTACGAGGCTGAGTTTAACCGTAGTATTACCAGTCAACTGCAAGCAGAAGTCACCTTACGTGATTCTCGTATTAATGATATTCAATCGGCTGATTTAGGCTTAAGTTGGCAAAGCAATAAGTTTAGTCTCACTAGTAATCTAAACTACGACAGTGAAGATAACTGGCAGCTTGGCGTATATAGCAGATTCAGCCTTGGTTATGACACACAAAACAATCACTATTTTGTGTCTAAGCAAAGCTTAACAACGACAGGTACATTAATGTTACGGGTATTTTTAGATCAAAATAACAACGGCATTATGGATCCTGACGAGCAAGGTGTTGCAGGTATAAAAGTAAAAGGGCTGCAAAATTATCGCCAAGCAATAACCGATGAAAATGGCATTGCATTGTTAACCTCAATGCCAGCTAATCGCACCACAGATATTGTGCTCGATAGAGACAGCTTCCCCGATCCGTTTTTTGTGCCTGCCAATGAGGGCTTTTCAATCACGCCAAGAGCAGGATTTATTGAATACATGGATTACCCGCTAAATAACGCCAGCGAAATTGAAGGGGTGGTGTATCAGCAGCAAGGGGAGCACACTTATGTGCAGCCTTATGCAAAAATAACCTTATTAGATCAAAACGATAAAGAAGTTGCCAACACCCAAGCGGCTTATGATGGCTATTATTTGTTTACTGACCTACGGCCAGGGCAGTATCGGGCTGTGGTTGACGATAGCTTTAAAGAACGTAAAGCATTAAAAAACACCCAGCAGGTAACAGTTGATTTATCAGCAAAAGGGGATGTGTTGGTTGGGGTTGATTTTACTTTAAAATCACTCGAAGAAGTGTCGGGGACTATTGTTAATGCGGGGAATTTTTCATCGTTAATGATGTTAAAGGCATACTTACGTTTGATAAGCCCACGCTTAAAATTACAACAGCAAGACGTGTTTTATATTCATGATCAACAGCAAAGTAAGTACATACTCGCCTTAGCATACGCTAAGCAAGCACAGCCTGAATTTACGGAGCTTTGTCAGTCATTAATAAAACAAAGATTGAAGTGTGATATTGAACAACGAACAATACTTCATTAAAGGAATAGCAATGAATATCAAACAATCGTTTAGTGTAATGCAATCAGCCGTATTAATAATGAGTTTAATTATATTATCTGGCTGTACCAGCACGACGGATAGCGCGCAAAAAAGTACCAGCAGCACAGCTGAAACTAATCATGAAACCTATGTGCAGATCACGCAACAAGAGCTACAACAGTTACAAACTAGCTCTGCACAGTGGCAAGCAATTAAACCCGATCTTGAACGATTATTACTGATTGAAAGTGATTTGAATTTATTGATAGCACAGTTAACCGCGATAGCAAATGATGACGAGAACACAGGTAAGAAGAGCCATTCATCTGCTGCCTTGGCATCACAGCAAGTACCGTTAGATAGGCCTGCGCAATCTATAGCAACACAGTCAAACATAACTAACAACGCGCTTTTTGCGCTGCAAATTATTGCGGTCACTCAACAATCGCAATTAGCTCCAAGCTGGCAAACAATTCAACAAAAAGTACCGAGTTTATTGTCAGATAAATTTACCACCAATGTCGAAACTGCTCAGGTAAAAGGCATGACTTATTACCGCTTAAAAATCGGGGCATACCAATATCAAAAAAACGCCCAAGCTGATTGTGATAAATTAAAGCTACAACAGCTCAACTGCATGGTGACTCACTACACCGATAACCCAATAAAATTATAAATAGGCATAATACTTGCTTTGTTATTGCCATGTTTAGTGAGGATGGCAATTATGCGCCTTTTGTTATGTTTATTATTGCTGAGTCTAACTGCGTGTAGTTT
Source organism: Pseudoalteromonas sp. 1181_04 (assembly GCF_052850545.1). Taxonomy (NCBI): domain Bacteria; kingdom Pseudomonadati; phylum Pseudomonadota; class Gammaproteobacteria; order Alteromonadales; family Pseudoalteromonadaceae; genus Pseudoalteromonas; species Pseudoalteromonas sp. 1181_04. The sequence goes on along the minus strand of NZ_VXCS01000009.1, from coordinate 3,140 downwards.
AACGCAAGAAAAACCGCCAGCACCAAGTACCAATGCCCCAAAAGCAACAATGGCACCTTATACTGTGCATCAGTATGTCAGCGACTTGAGTAGTCAATTGAGCCATGTGCAAGGGCCGTTTAAAAGCTCTGCACGGATTGCCGTTACTAGCTTTTACTTAGCCAACGCGCTAGACAGTGAGCTGGCACAAGGGCAGGGCGCAGGGTTGAGTCAGCAAATTCAAGAAAGCTTACTTACTCAGTTTACCCAACTTGGCTATAACACTATTGAATATCGCCTTGAAAAACACCTTAATTTAGCCAGCAACGCAGATGGTATATTAAGTCGCGACATAAGCAAATTACGCCAACGTCAGAATATTGACTTTGTTATCACGGGTACCTTAACACGGCAACAACATGCCTATATAGTTAACGCCCGTATGGTAAATACGCAAGATAGCCGCGTTGTATCTGCCGCCAGTACAGAGATCCCCATAAATGTGATGTGGGGCGATGAAAAAATACAACAGCGCGACGGTTATATTTACCGCAGCGAATACTAATTAGGAGCTCTCATGAAACGCTTAATATTAACTTTATGTTTGCCACTGGGTTTTGGTTGCGCGCAAATGATGGAACCGGGCAAAACAGCACAAACTGATAACTCTGCGCAGTTAGAGGGTGATCAAAGAGTGGTTGCAGCTCCTGGGCAAAGTAATACATTTTATCAAAACAATATTCCAGTGATGAACGATAGCAGCCAAGTCACAGTCCCAACACGTAAAAATATTAATCATTATGTACGTGGCATAATGCAAGATATGGCTGAAAATTTACAATACGTAAATACCAAAACGCCGCTGGCCGTATCAAGCTTTATCTTTTTAGATGATGATTACAACGACGGCACATTGTTAGGTAATCAAATCGCCGAAAGTTTTATGCACGAGCTACACAGTTTTGGTGTACCGGTGATCGACTTTAAAACCACCGACTACATGCGTGTTACTCCCTCTGGCGACTTTGTATTTAGTCGCGACTATTTAGAGCTAAGCCAAGATCAAAACTTCAACTACGTACTGGCGGGCACTATGGTAAATCACCAAGGTGGTGTATTAGTCAATGCCCGAATTATTGGTTTAGCTAGTAAGGCTGTGGTTGGCTCTGCACAAGGGTTTATTCCGCAATCCGTTGTTGATGCACTCGACAGCAGCTATCGCACTGATGGCGTAATGCTAAAACAAGCGAGTAAGTGAGGCCAATGATGGGTAAGCTAATCCATAGCACTAAGTTATTAACCGTAGGGGGGGTGATCAGCATCCTCAGCGCATGCAGTATGACTAATGATGCAGCGCCAGTTGAGCCAGTCCAAAGCACGACTAGCCGATATGACCTTACTCAAATGCTAAAACAAGTACAAATGAATAGTGCCGAGCCATTAGATAGTGGTGAGCAGTTTTTTCCTAACAAGCATCATAAAACACTGGTTAATTATGTAGAGCAAATGGCGTTAGACTTAGTCGACACAATGCAAACAGAGCTTGATACTTCGATTGCCGTTACTTCATTTGTAGATTTAGATGCCAGCCTTAATAACAGTAGCCAATTAGGCAACCAGTTATCAGAGAGTTTTATTCATCAACTGCAAAAATTTGGTTATGGTATTGTTGACTTTAAAACCACCGACCAAATAACTATGAACCCACGCGGTGACTTTGTATTTTCACGCGATATAGAGCAGTTAGCGGATCAACGCATCGCCAGTCATGTGTTATCAGGCACCTTGATCTACCGCAGCAACGGTGTTGAAGTAAACGCCCGTATTATTGATATCACCAGCAAACGCGTAGTTGCCAGCAGCAACAAAATACTGCCTTATTACGTACTCAACAACGCCGATATTCACCTACAACGCGCAAGTATTAACTAGTATCGTTATAAAATCCATTTAACTGCTTGATTGTAAATAGGATAAACCGTTATAATTTTGCTATCAGCTCGAAGCTCGAAGCTCGAAGCTCGAAGCTCGAAGCTCGAAGCTCGAAGCTCGAAGCTCGAAGCTCGAAGCTCGAAGCTCGAATGTGGCCTCTTAGTTAAATGGATATAACGGCCCCCTCCTAAGGGGCAGTTACAGGTTCGATTCCTGTAGGGGCTACCAATAAAATCAATGAGTTACATGGTTTTTTTCTTCCACTTATTTTTTATAGCACATTTATAGCATCGTAAATTGAAATATAAAAAATTTAGCGCTGTCCTTTTATTAAAGTACCCAAATTACATCCAGTTTGCTTTCGCCATGAGCGGACCTTCAAGCGTAACTCGTTTCTGCCCCGAAACAAGCTAACGCAATTACTCTAAAGATCGGCTTTGAACGACAAGCAGACACTAGTAGATAGTAAACTCACAGGGTATGCTACCTTGCAAAGTCTTGCTGATAAATGATACCTACAGGTAAATATGCGAAATTTTCTTGTCTTATTAATTACGATTCTTGCTTGTAAGTCATTCACAGCTACAAATAAGGAACCTAGGGGTATAAAATGGCACGTAGAATGCTAATTTGATGTAGGTTATCATCACCTGAACACCTCCGCTTTAATTGTTTTTTGGCGAATTTATTGTGTGCTTAAATATTCAGTTAATGTTTGGTTATAGATAAATACTTAGGTACAACCAATTATGCTTGACGCTTTCCTAGAGCAGTTACAAAAAAATGACTTTACTCGACACGAAGTAGAACAGCTAAAGCAATCTGCAAAGCTTTGTTCTTTGCCTAGTCGGCATATTTTTTTCCATCAAGGGGAAGTTGCAAAAGAGATTTTCTTTCTATTAGAAGGAATATGTCACGCTGTTTATTTTACTGACAAGGGCAAAGAGTTTAGCAAACAGTTTTATTGGGAAAATGACTGGATCATTGGTTTTGAAAGCCTAGTTAACCAAACGCCATCACCATACCAACTTGAATCACTTACCTCTTGCTCGATTATGTCTCTCCCTATCGAAACATTAAGAACATGGCGTAAGAATAAATATAGTATTTATCTCAAGCTATTGGAAATACAACTGATGTATAAAGAAAACAAAGAACGTTTTATGTTGCTTTATACTCCAGAAGAACGCTATCAACAGTTCTGTAACAGTTATCCTAACTTGTTAGAG
>NZ_VXCS01000089.1:0-654 GCF_052850545.1 Pseudoalteromonas sp. 1181_04 | reverse complement strand
AGCTTTTCACCGCCTTTATGATGCTGACGCATCGACAACCGTTGTTTCCCCACCCATTCCCGATAGGCGCGGCAGAAGTGGCTATAGCTGTAATAAGGCTCACCGACTTTCTCACGCATTTCATCGAATACTAACTGCAACGTCAAATGTTTGTGCTGCTTTAAATCCTTATTGATGGTGAGCCAGTCAGGTGTTGGGTATCTTTTTTGACGGGGTGAGAAGTCCCTGATTTTTGTATTAAGAAACGTACCGTGTTGTTTATCGTCAGGTAACGGCCATTGGTTTAACCCTAACTCATTGGCCTTTTTAACGTAATTAGCCACAGTGCCAGGGGAGATATTTAAGCTTCTGGCAATCTCTCGATGGGATAATTTTGCTGAATATTTCAGCCGTAAAATAGCATGTAATTTACTCATAGATATAGGTCTTGTTGACATTATTGTTATCCTCATCAAATGATTTAGATAACGGTTTAACATACCTACAAAAATGATAAAACGTGAACTCGGTTACGAGTGGCATTAAGCTTTGATCGGCAAAATCATTAAGAACACAAAAGTGATCATTATCGCGTAATTTTCGTGATCAAAGCTTAATGAGAATAAGCGATCAAAGTTAATGCCATTGGGTGATCAAAGCTGGTGAGAATATGCA
>NZ_VXCS01000088.1:0-655 GCF_052850545.1 Pseudoalteromonas sp. 1181_04 | reverse complement strand
CTTGGCAGTGCTGGCAACTTATTAGCTTGTCTAATCAATGCTTCGATTACTGGCTTTGTTTTATTACTAGGTACTTTCGCTAGCATTACATACCTAGAATGTCGTTCAACTAAGGTCGCGATAAAGCTGTTTTCTGAGCCTTGGTTCAAGTCCAACTCCCAGTGATCTGGAACAGCTCTGTCTTCAACATTTGATGACCTTTCACTATTGGTACAGCGTCGACTATCTTTCCTAACCCTTTACCTTTCAGCAGCAACTAAATAAGAGAGCCACTCTAATTGAACAAATAAAACTGTGTCACTAAATTTACTTTTCAGGTTCAGAATTTATCTTTTATTGCGGGGTTATTTTTATTTCACCTATTAAATAAGTCATTAGCCCTATTAAACCTAAATTACACGCATGAAGATGACTGCAGGAAATAGAAACGGAAATAAAAAGGACAGACACATATTTTGTGTCAGAAAATTTAGCACCTCTCCCGTTGTGGATAATCGCATAATTATTTTTTCACATACTGTTAGTGTTAGTTACAGAGCTTAGAATTGAGGTGCTTGGAAAGGATTTTAGGCAAAAAAAGGCAAAGCTAGGCCGTCACTTTGTTCAATAGTGTATTTTTAAAACAACCTAATAAAGATGCAACTGTTCAGCCTGC
>NZ_VXCS01000087.1:0-674 GCF_052850545.1 Pseudoalteromonas sp. 1181_04 | reverse complement strand
TAACAGACTAATAAGAAGTAATTTTATGAGGTTGTCCATAATCTATATCCATTTATTAGTTGTGATTGCCATTGTGTGCTGAGCTCTGCTTGCGCAGGCTGATTATAACAAAGCGCGAGCTGTGGTTTTTAGTGGTGAATTCAGCGTCTTCTTCAGGGCCATGAGCTACGGGCTGCCTCTGCGAATACTTTATAGAACATAAGCTTAGGGTCGTGGCTTTACTACTTATTCTCACGCCATTGAGCTTGCCCAGAGCCAAGCTCGTGTAGAACACGTCCAGTAAACCCGGCTGATGGTGTATTTGAAATCCAAACCTTTATCTCACCTGATTCACCCATACCAACTATTAAATATGGGTAAATATCAGTTTCTACTTCGCCTGTAGGTAACTAAATCGAGGTAATTTACTGGCTAATTTATAACCATTTTTATCTATTGCCACTTCACCAAAGTAAATTCTATTTTCTGACTTATCTAACCATTCAACGGCGACTTTTTCTGGGAATTTTTGATCGTAAACGCCACTTGTTTTACCGGCACTTTGCCAGCAACAACCAAGGCTTCCCATAGGAATACCCCAACTATTATCAAAAGTAATTGATTGCACCCAAATTTCATTACCCTTTTGTGTCGCACCGCCTGCAACCATGTAATCAATTTTACCTGTAGACGAA
>NZ_VXCS01000086.1:0-755 GCF_052850545.1 Pseudoalteromonas sp. 1181_04 | reverse complement strand
TAAGCGATGCTCAAGCAAATACTGAACCTTCTGTATCAGAGTAAATTCAAAGCGCGGTTTATGCCGCGCTTGTTAATTTAATTATATGGGGAAGAAGACCTAAAGTATTCCCAGAATTAGCCTTTATATATCAATAAACTAACAGTATTAAAAAATGTGGGAAGCGAGGGAACATTCATGGTGTTTTGTGATCTTATGAATCGTCAAAAACAACAGAGCTAAACACCATGAATGCTTTTACTATTTTGCACAATATGCTCCGCGCTGTCACCCCTAAATCAATTCATAAAGCCAGATTTAATACCTTAGTCGCTGCCGTTAAATCTCTATTGCACTGTCAGCAATGCACCTTGACGTCTATCGGTCGCAATTTGAATTCAAAAACAACTGAAAAAACATGATATTAAACGTATTGATCGACTGCTCAGTAACCACGAGCTTTTGCTTGAATCAACAACGGTTTATGTTCACTTAAGCCGTTTTGTGGTCACTGAAAAGCATCCCGTCATTTTGGTTGATTGGAGTCATGCAGATACACAAACCAAATATTGTATTCTGCGTGCCAGCATTGTCAGTGAAGGTCGCTCTTTAATCCTGTATCAGGAAAGTGCATTCAGCTTTCAATATCATTGCCCAAAAGTACAAAAACGGTTCTTGAAGATGCTCAAACTGATCTTGCCGAGTGATTGTCGGCCCGTTATTGTGACGGATGCTGGCTTTAAAGTTCCTTGGCTCAAAGCCGTGCGAAACAATGA
>NZ_VXCS01000085.1:0-814 GCF_052850545.1 Pseudoalteromonas sp. 1181_04 | reverse complement strand
CGCTTGTCCACTGTCGTCTAGTTGCCCTGTTTGCTGCGTTCCATCATCGAAGGTGATGGTGTAGGGGGCATTTTTTAACAGGACTCCCGTCTAGGTATACATATTCTAAATCGACCACACTAGCAGTCGTTGCTGCAACGCCTGCATCATTGATGGTTACATCGTTAATGCGACTAATACTCGCAGGGTTTGAGGCACTAGGACTACTGGCTGTTTGTGGGCTTTTTTATTAAAAAACACACATTCTGTCGAGCTAAATAGCAGTGAGCTCTTTAAGCGCAGCGCCTCTTAACCTCTTTGTGAATATTTTACTTAAAACCATGTTGCACAAAGAGAAAAGAATGAGAAGTAAATGAGGGGGGCAACCTAAGGCTAGACGCTAATCTTTAAAAGACTGTAGCGCCTAGCCTTACAACATCCATGTTGTTAAAGAGCAGGTAAATCACTATTGTTTAATACGTTTGTTGTGCAGTAATAACGTCATCATCATTATTATCACGCTCAAAGTTCAGATTAAATTGGCCTTGGCGATTTATGGTGAAAATAGCGCGCGTCCAGTTTTTTGGTTGGTGTTTAGTGGCATTCTCAAACAAAGTACTGAATAAATCGACTATCTCATCTGTCACGGTAATTGGCTGTTCGTTTTCATCATCTTCTGTTTGATAGTGAGCCTTGCATTCAAGTTGGTTTTCATCTTCGCAATCTAAAATAAGCTGAGCCTCAAGCCACGGCTCATTTATTTGCTGGTACAAGTATTGCCCAAGTTGTTGGGGGATTTTTTTTATTTCTGGTTGCATGTGCTGTCCTTAGCGTT
>NZ_VXCS01000084.1:0-847 GCF_052850545.1 Pseudoalteromonas sp. 1181_04 | reverse complement strand
CGTATGGCTGCCATTGCCATCCGTAAAGGTAATCGCAATGTCACTATTGGCTAGATCCGATGTCCCTGTAACCAGCGGCGTATTGTCGTTGGTCAACGCCGGTGCATCGATAGTGACGCTCGGCGCTGTTGTGTCTATCACCCCAGTTTCGCTATCGGTGCCGGTATTGCCTGCGGAGTCTGTCACACTGACATTCACTGTGTACTCGCCTTCGACGAGCGCGTTACTGACCTCCACCGACCAATTTCCTGCGCCATCCGTTGTTGCTGTCGCGCTTTGTACTGCGCCATTGGCAGCGATGATTGTAACGTTCACTTGCGTACCCGCTGGCACCCCACTGCTTTGGCCACTGATGAGCGGAGTAACATCACTGCTATCTGCCAGCGCATTCACGCTAATGACCGGCGCGGTGACATCAATCACCCCGGTGACACTGGCGCTGGCTGGATTGCCCGCTTTATCTGAGACACTCGCAGTGACTGTGTATTCGCCTTCAGCCAATACCTCCAGCGCAGGCACTGACCAGGTGCCTGATGGTGTCATTTGCGTGGTGACTGTGTGTGAGTTGCCTGCCGCATCATTAAATACTAAGGTGACAATGCTGCCTTGTGGCGCACTGGCCGTGCCGCTGATAGTAGGCGTGGTGTCATTCGTGTCGGCTGGCGGATTAATGCTGATATCCGGCATGGTGGTGTCGATAATCCCAGTAACTGTGGCCGTGCCTTGATTACCCACGGCATCTTCAACGGTGGCGGTCACCGTAAAGTCACCCTCCGCTAAATCACTACTGGCCGTGACACTCCACGTGCCGCCAGTTACGGTGGTTTGAATAGTCTCTGCTGGATTA
>NZ_VXCS01000083.1:0-851 GCF_052850545.1 Pseudoalteromonas sp. 1181_04 | reverse complement strand
ACTATTTATACCCCGTAAAAGCGTTATCAACAGTCTTTAGAGGAAAAATGCTGGCGGCGCTCAATGAATGCGATAGTTCATTCGCGAAGATAAACACGCCAACCAAATGGTGCGTGTATAGCAAAGCCTGTTTAACGTACAGTGAAAAGCTAGTTAGTTACCTTGCTCGTTATACCCGAAAAGGCGTGATGTCAGAATCACGATTAGTGTCAGTGAATGAGCAGTCAGTGAGCTTTAAATATCGCGATTATGCAGATAACAACCGCGATAAAGTAATGACACTGAGTTGTGATGAATTTTTACGGCGCTACTTACAACATGTATTGCCGAAAGGGTTTATGCGCATTCGCCACTATGGTTTTTTAGCTAATGCGTGTCGTAAGCGAAAGTTAGCCCTGATAAGGGCTCATGTATCCACCGCATGCAAAGCGGTGAAGCCCAAAACAGAGCAAGAACCATTGATACCGTATTGGCCTTGTCAGTCATGTAAGGTTGGTATCTTACGGTTTATTGGTGTGATAACCTCAGATATTTCGACGAATGAAATAGTTCGAACGAGTTAGCGGCCTAGCTTGCTGCATTAAATCAATGAGTTAACCTGCTTAACTGCTCAGGCTACTCGCGATTGTGCGTGAGAAAAAGATCATTGCTTAACGGTGAAACATTAGGTTTAATAGGTGCATAATAAACGCTGAGTAACGCAGGGATAGCTTAGATACGATAGACACGCCAGTAAAGTTGGCTTGATATCGCTTAGGCCATAAAAAGCAAATTCCCATAGCATAAGTAACACCTCAGTCCAACAAGCGATTATGCAACACAAACTGCGTGTCGCATAATACTAAAATGTT
>NZ_VXCS01000082.1:0-876 GCF_052850545.1 Pseudoalteromonas sp. 1181_04 | reverse complement strand
GGCGGCACATGGAGTGTCACGGCCAGCAGTGATTTAGCGGAGGGTGACTTTAGTGTTACCGCCACCGTTGAAGATGGCGTGGGTAATCAAGGCACCGCCAGCGTCACTGGGATCATTGATACCACCATGCCGGATATCAGTATTAATCCGCCAGCCGACAGTAACGATACCACGCCTACCATCAGTGGCACCGCCAGTGCGCCACAGGGCAGCATAGTTACGCTGGTGTTTAATGATGCCGCGGGTAATTCACACACAGTCACTACGCAAATGACACCATCAGGCACATGGTCAGTGCCGGCGCTGGATGCATTAGCAGAAGGCACTTATACGGTTACTGCAAGTGTATCAGATCAAGCGGGGAACCCAGCCAGTGCGAGTGTGAACGGGTTAGTTGATGTCACCGCGCCGGTTATTAGCGTGAATGCGCTGGCAGATAGCAGTGATGTTACTCCGCTCATCAGTGGCCAAAGCAGTGGGGTGCCAGCGGGTACGCAAGTGAACGTTACAATCATCGCGGCCAATGGCGCAGTACAAAGTGCGACAGCAACAACGGATGGCGCAGGTAATTGGTCCGTGGAGGCCAGTAATGCGATTATCGAAGGCGAGTACACAGTCAATGTCAGTGTGACAGACTCCGCAGGCAATATCGGCACCGATAGCGAAACTGGGGTGATAGATACAACCGCGCCAAGCGTTACCATCGATGCACCGGCATTGACGAATGATAATACGCCAGTGGTGACAGGCACATCGGATCTAGCCAGCAGTGACATTGCGATTACCTTTACGGATGCTAATGGCAGCCATACCGTGACAGTGCAAACCAATGCCAGTGGTAATTGGAGTGCCGAGGCCACGCAACCGCTGGTTGAT
>NZ_VXCS01000081.1:0-890 GCF_052850545.1 Pseudoalteromonas sp. 1181_04 | reverse complement strand
CCTAATTCTTGCAAGGTAGCCAATAATGTAGCGCCTTTCATTGGGCTGCCATTATCCGAATGTAACGTGACTTGCTCTGGCTTTATTTGCTCTCGACTGCAAATATCCGTCATCAAATCAGCCGCTAGCGCACTTAACTGTGTATCGTGAACCTGCCATCCCACAATTTTTCGACTAAAAATATCCATCACTAAATACAAGTATAAAAATTCGCCCTTAACCGTTGTTGGCAAATATGTAATATCCCATGTGTAAATTTCGTTCACACTGGTTGCTGTGAGTGCTTTTGGTTTTTTTACCTGCCTGTTTGGCTTCACTTTTTCTCTATGCGTTAATAGGTGGTGACGTTTCATAACCCGATAAAACGAACTCTCGGATGCTATCCATACCCCTTTATCAAGCAACTTGGGCACTATTTTGCTCGGCGGTAAATGCCCATACTCAGCTGAATTGACTGTTTTGATAATACGCTGTCGCTCTAACTCAGTGAGTTGATTGGGCGGCCGCTTTGCCGTACAAGTTCGCTTGTCTACCATCTTATCTTCGGCCATCCAGCGCTGAACCGTTCTTGCCGTTAGCCCAAGTAATTCGCACACTGGCTTCTGCCTTGCCCCTGAATCCTGCGCTTCTGTAATGAGCTTTATCAATTCATGTCGCTCAGTCGACGTCGTTAATCGTCCTCGTTGAAACCCCAAATGGCATCCGCTTTTTTTTTGAGAACAAGTAATGCCGCTGTTTCAGCTAAGGCTTTATCTTTACGATTAAGCTCTTTTTGCAGCTGTTTTATTTCTTGCTTTAACTGTTTACTGTCTGATTTAGCTAGTTTCGTTGTAGGTCCTTGGGCAAAGTCGTGCTTCCACTGCTTAATATGATGCGGATAAAGCCCTTTA
>NZ_VXCS01000080.1:0-897 GCF_052850545.1 Pseudoalteromonas sp. 1181_04 | reverse complement strand
TTATATACAGTTTAACAGGAGTTGCTATGTATGACCCGGGCAAGAAAAAAGCTTATTGATTTAGCGTCCACATCTTATTATCACTTAATCTCACGATGCGTGAGACGTGCATTCTTGTGTGGTGATGATAAATACACAGGTAAAAACTTTGATCACCGTAGAGTGTGGTTAGTAGAGCGAATTAAGTTACTAAGTAGCGTTTTCGCTATAGAGATAGCTGCCTACGCGATAATGAGCAATCACTACCACCTTGTTGTGAACGTCAATAGACGTCAAGCACTTGATTGGTCTGATGATGAAGTAATTGAACGCTGGTATCAACTTTATAACGGCCATGTTTTAGTTGATCGTTACTTAAATGGTGAGCAGCTAGATAAGGCGAGTGTGCTCTTTTTTGATGAGATCATCGCTAAATGGCGCGCAAGGCTTTATGACATCAGCTGGTATATGAAAAACCTTAATGAGTACATTGCCCGCGAGGCCAATAAGGAAGATAACTGCACGGGCAAGTACTGGGAAGGGCGCTATAAGTCACAGGCATTATTAGATCAAACCGCAGTACTCAGTTGCATGGCCTACGTTGATTTGAATCCTATCAGAGCAAACATAGCCAATACGCTTGAAGACAGTGATTTTACCTCAATTCAAGAGCGTATAGCGCATTTCAAAGCCTTTACCACAGACACGGTCAAAGCAAATAAACCTCTCAAACAAAAAGATACTGTTCAACATGAAAGTCAACCAGCACAGCTAAAGCAATTTGTTGGTAATCATATTAAAGGCACGATCCCCTTTGCCTTACTGGATTACATTGAATTAGTCGACTGGAGTGGCCGCCAGATAGATCCAAAGAAAAAAGGGCATATCAATAAAAGCATACCAAAAGTGCTCCTGACG